>WRER01000151.1 GCA_009779205.1 Methanobacteriota archaeon
ATATCGATCTGACGAATCGATGTAATCTGAATTGCGAATTTTGTTTTGCAAATGCGCGTGCATGTGGATATGTGTACGAACCCACATTTGAAGAGGTTGAACAGATGCTGACGATGCTTCGTTCTGAGAAACCGAACCCTGCACCAGCAGTTCAGTTTGCAGGAGGAGAGCCGACACTTCGAGAGGATCTGCCAGATCTCGTGAGACTTGCAAAAGAAATGGGATTTGTACAGGTTCAGGTCGCAACAAATGGAATTCTGCTTGCAAAAGATCCACATTATGCACAAGTACTAAAGGATGCAGGTGTATCAACCGTTTATCTGCATTTTGATGGAATTTCTCAGAATACAAATTTTAAGTTGAAGAAAGATATTCAAGCGGTTGAAAACTGCAAAGCTGTTGGACTCGGGATGATGCTCGTCCCAACAATCATCGCCGGGGTTAATGATCATGAGGTTGGCGGGATTTTGAAGTTTGCAGCAGATAATGTTAGTGTTGTCCGTGGGGTGAACTTCCAGCCAATCTCATTTACAGGTGCAAAAGACCCAAAAGATATGGAAAAAGAGCGTATTACAATTCCAGATCTGCTGCAGCGCATCGAGGATCAGACAGGTGGGGTTTTGAAAGTCGCTGATTTTTATCCTGTTCCCTGTGTTGTTCCGATCTCAGATTTTGTGGAAGAGTATACAAAGAAGCCTCAGATTCGTTTTACTGCACATGAACATTGTGGAGCTGCAACATATGGATTTGTAACAGAGCAGGGTTTGGTTCCAGTTACGAAAATGGTGGATGTTGATGAGTTTTTTAAGGCGATTCAAAGGCTCACCGAAAAACTAGATAAAAAAGGACCGGGTCTGCGAAAAATTGCTGCAATCTCTGGTGTTCGAGATCTGCATAAGGTTGCAAATCGTTCCGACGAGTTTTCAAAAGAGTTTTGGAACGCACTTGGAAAGGCATTGATTAGCCATAGCTTTGAATCGCTCCGTGAATTCCACTGGAACGCCCTGTTTATTGGAACTATGCATTTTATGGATTGCTATAATTATGATATTAATCGTGTGAAACAGTGTTGTATCCATTATGCAACGCCTGATGGGAAGCTGATTCCGTTTTGCACGTACAATAGTGGGCCTGTGTATCGCGAGAAGGTATGGCAGGAACATCAGCGCAATGATTTGAAACAAGTAGATATTGAAGAAACATAGGTTTCTATTTCTTTTTTATGATATCAATTATTCCAAAACCAACAGATCTTCCTGATGATAATTCGACAGGAATGGTGCTTGATGAGCTTTCAAGAATGGGGGTGCCATTTTGTGTGAGATATCTGGAGAGTATCGATCCATTTGATAATAGAATTGAGAACGAGACGATCTGGGCGTGTGGCATCCGTCAGAACGGACACAATTTCGAGGTCTTACAGGCTCTCTCTCTCTCAAATCGAATAGTAAATCCACCAGAAGGTATCGTAACCTGTGCAAGTAAGGTTGCAACCTCAGCCAGACTCATACGTTTAGGCATACCTACACCAGTGACGTTTTTTGGAGAGTCATGTGAGCTTGCACACGATTTTCTGGAGCACTGGGGAAAGGTGATCTATAAACCAGTGTATGGCTTCGATGGAAATGGAATTTTGCTTGTTTCAAGCGAAAAAGAGCTTGATGCAATCGATCCTCCATTTTATCTCCAGGAATATATACCATCAGTTCGCGATTTTCGTATCTTTGTAATCGATGGTGAGGCAGTCGGAGCGATCATGCGTCAATCTGATTCTCTGACTCATAATATTCATCAAGGTGGTTTTGGTACGGCGGTACCTGTTGATGATGAGATGGCAGATCTGGCTGCTCGCTCTGCAAAGGCAGTGGGTGTTGATTATGGTGGTGTAGATCTGATTGAGCGTGGATCTGAGTATACGGTGCTTGAGGTAAATGGAACACCAAACTGGCATCGAATGACTGCACCAATTCCCCGCCTCCTCGCAGAGTTTTTAGTTCATTGTGACACGATGTAGAATTTATTAACGCAGATATCGGAGAAACTGCCTGATGCTGGAAGGAACACATAATACCATTAAGCAATTCCATCCTCATCTTGCGATCTGTATGTATCATTTGCCAGATGATATTGTCCCACTTTTCCATTCATGCCTTTACAGATATTCAACCCAAATCCCGCAGAGAGTGTGCACATACAAAGCAACTTTACATCATTAACAATCGGATTAATTCAAACTAATGATAAGTTTCAATAAATGCATTTTTACAAAATCTCGTAATTTCATGGAGAAATCGTTTCCAGACAAGTAGACGGTGGAGGGTTACAAGCTAGAATCAGGAGGGGATGATAGAAAGGTATTTAACCCTATAACACAAGAGTGAAGTTACTCACCAGAGGTGAACGCTATGTCTGAAATATACAAAAAAATGGTTCAAGAAGCAATGGCGGCTCAGAGAGCTGACGTATCTGTACTTCTAAAAAATCGTGGAAAAGCATTCAAAATATCTGATGCAAAGCCATATTTCGATGCAGTAGACAAGATGACAGCTGCAAGCGGACAAAGCGCAGCTGTGATCAACCTGCATAAAGCATCAGTGAAAGCCCATTTCCAGACCCTCTCCGCTCTCACAAACTATGTCCGTCCCGAAGACGATCCATTTGTCGAGCATTACCAAACGCCAGTCGTCCTGGAAATCCTTCGTGACGAAGACGCAGCATTTGGAAAAAGTCTTGATACCTTTGCTGATGCCATCAAGAAAAACGAGGCAATCATAGGCAAAGAGGCTGCGCGAGGATATGCAGGATTTTACGGGCCGACCTGTGTCGTTGACTTTGCATTAATGCCAGGCTCAACAAGCAATGTTATAAACCAAATCCTGCAGAAAACGAAACTTCCAGCTCCTCACAAACAGGCGATCCTTGCTGCAAAATCATGGGGAATGGACACATCATACGGTATCGGTGATCTCTTTGCCAAGCGCATCGAAGCAGGAGACACACTTGCACAAGCCGCTGACAAAGAAGTGAAACAACTCCAGGCACTCTACCGCACTCCAACACAGGCACAAGTTGACTTAATGACCAGTGCCGGTATGAGCTCATTTGACCCAAAAAAATACATGGAGAGCTACCGCAAAGATATCGAGCCTGCAGTAAAAGCTGCGATCAGCGATGGAGTTCATTACGGAAATATTGCAACCATTCCTGCATACTGTGTAGGAGATATATCCCATCACATCTCTCAATCAACCTACAATATGTGTAAAGATGATGTGATCATGGCAACCATCGAAGCAGTAACTAATGTTATAGACAAAACATTGCAGGAAGCTGTTGGCATTGTAAAAAGTGGATATGACCTCTTAAGCGTTGCAACTGGAGCATCTGCCGTAGCAACTGAGTACTTGCTCGAACTTGATGGGTTCAATGCTCCAATGATTGTTGATCTCCTAACGAAACGCTATCACAACCTTGTCATGATGAATCCAACCCGTGGAGCTGCTGCAGAACTGCATAATTGTGACTTTATGGACATGATTTATCGTGGATGGAGGATCCTGGACAAGGCAGAACGTGTGAAAAACGGCTCAGGAAATCCACTCAAAGTAAAAGTAAACGGAGTCACGATAGATCTCGCTCCACTCCATGAAAACGAGATCCTCATGAACCCACAACGCTACGCCTACCCGGCCTGCGCCATTACTGTTCGGACATCTGCCCTCATGCGACTCGCTGATTACCCATGTCTCCTCACAAGCGAGCCAATAACCGCAACTATGATGACAAACATCATTGCACTCGACAAAGAAACCCCGGCAGCCCCCGCACGTGTCTGTAAGAACTG
>WRER01000152.1 GCA_009779205.1 Methanobacteriota archaeon
TGAACCATCACATAATGCTGAGCCTCCGGGACCAACAACAAGCTCAATGGTATACTCTCTCCTTTCACTTTCTACTGAAAGAATACTATTACCAACTATGGGGCCAATATCACATATGCCCTTGTCCTTGTCCATTCTCAATTCAAAATTGATCTGATTTGGTGGAATATCGATGAATGAGCTGTTATTAAGTGTGATATCTTTTATCACATAATCTGGAGAATATTCTGGACGTACAGATATAAGGAAGGCTCCTCCACACTCTTCAGCGACGACAGTTTGTCTGCCAGCAGGGTCTATTCTACTGAACTCATCAGCTCTTGGCGTAAGAGTATAATTTAATCTCTCGAGCTCAATGAGCTTGCCCCATTTGGATGGACGGCCTTTGAATAATGATGTATCAACCTTTACAGGAAGATCCTTAAAGTGCTCTTTTGAAAAGACAACATCAACAATCATTTCCGCTGGCAGTGAAACCCATACACCAAAGCACTCTATTCCAGTAATTGAGCAGTTGTTTTGCGATGGAGTCTGACCAAGTACCTTTCCTTTGTGTTTTATGGCAACATTTGCCCCATCGTTTGGCTTTGCCCCTCCGACTTCGAAGTACACCTCAACAAACTGTGGGAATGGTCTGAGTTTTCTGTTAATGTCTTGAGGATTTCCAACTACAGCAGTAAACATACCGATTACTGGGTAATGTGAATCCTTTTTCATCATATACATCCATTTCCCGGCAGGCATCTCAAAGGTCGTTGGCGTGTACCCGATATAGCCAAGGGTAAATTTACTTGCTTCTGCTTCTATCTCATCAAAAATCTCATCTGAGTCAAGCGCCTCAAGATCCACACCTTCATACTTACTTAGGAATGGGAAGACATAGACCTCAGCACCAACAGGCAATGAGTTAAATCGTATCGGCACCGTTGTTGGAATCAGTTGTAACGGAAAGGACCTCTCAGATACTACTCCGGCCATTACTTCAATTGGAGCATAATCAGTTGACCCTTTCGAGGTTATCGTCTCATAGCCCTCTTTTGTAATTGTATAATCATATCTGCCTGGAGGCAAAGATTCAAGAGAAAGTGGCGTCTTTCCATGTACTTTGCTATTTTCTATACGTTGTGGATCACTTGGATCAATAACACGTTCAAGAACAATGTCTGCATCAGCTGGATTTGTCTCTATATGCAGTGCCCCGTACCTGAGTTCCTGGTTGGCAAGCTCAACCGGTATTCCACCATTTACCTGAGTTATCTGTCCATTATCAACTACAATTTCCTCCCACCAAGATACGTACCCAAATTTCTGCAGGTAGATCATGTAATTGCCAGGTGGATACTGAAACTGCATTGGTGTAACGCCAATCAAATCCTCTACAGAAAGACTGCCTTCCGGACTACCTTCTACAGGCAGGCTTTTCAAAAAGATATTTGCCCCCTCAGGGTCTGAATTAATAAAAATAACTCCTTCAATCTCAACTGCACACGCAACATATCCGCCTATTAACGCACAAAGTACGAGTACAGAGAGAAGTCTAAACAAACCTCTATCCATCGTTCATTTCCCCATTATTCCAAATAACATTAGTAATCGGACTACCAGAACCTGGTCATGTTCGACGCAAACACATCCGAATTAATCTCAATATATGTTTGCTCGTATAAAGAGATATTGAAATCCATCGTCTCCGCCAGAAACATCACATATAAAAAAATATACTTCCAATGATGTTCATGGATAACAAAAGGGATCAGATACGATATTCAATTGTATTACGTGCTTTTTTGTACTGTCTCTTCCTGTGTGCATGTGCAGGAATAGGGAGTGCTGAATCTGTGGTTTCAGAATGGAGGTACGGAGGATCGAGTGATGACTGGGGATATACACTTGTTGCAGATGCTGATGGAGTCGTCATGGCAGGCATATCCTATTCAATTGACGGAGATATCAGTCTTCAGAAAGGAAGTGGGGATCTCTGGATTATAGCAGTGGATCATGATGGAGCAAAACGATGGGACAGATCTTACGGAGGAACAAATTCAGATTATGTATTATCTATGAAGCCAGTCTCATCTGGGGGATATATTTTGTCTGGATCAACCGGGTCTGAAGATGGAGATATAGTGGGATATCAAGGATATGGGGATGGATGGATCCTGCGCCTTGATTCAGATGGAAACCTTCTGTGGAGTCTTGTACTTGGCGGCAGTGAAAAAGATGAATTCGGAGATATTATTGAAAATAAGGATGGAACATTCACAGCTGTTGGATACACCTACTCATATGACGGAGATATTTCAGAACAGCGAGGGAATGGGGACGCCTGGGTCGTACGTCTCAGTGCAGATGGAGAACTCATGAGTTCAAAGACCTATGGGGGTTCAGCTACAGACACTGCTTCCAGTGTGATCCAAACAAAAGATGGAAATCTGGTTATCGTTGGAACCACTCACTCACGAGATGTCAGCCCAACACATGCTGGAGAGAGTGATGTTTGGGTATTTTCAGTGACACCGGAGGGAGAGGTGATCTGGAGTCGGACATTTGGAGGGAGTGACGGAGACTGGGGACATACATTATGTGAAAAAGATGGTTACTATTATGTTGCAGCTGCAACGACCTCACGTGACGGCAATGTAAAGCAATTGTACGGTGCAAGTGATATCTGGATCCTCAAGCTGAACCAGCATGGAGATCTTATCTGGAGTCAGACATATGGAGGGAGTTTCTCAGATAATGCCTGGGATATAAAGCCCATGGGGGATGGATTCATCATTGTTGGTGAGACAAATTCAGTAGATGGAGATATCACAAAAAATAATGGCGCTCCTGATATATGGGTGCTCTTCATTGATTCAGAGGGGACCTTGCTGTGGCAGGAATGCATCGGAGATGAACTATTTAACAGTGGACAAAAAGTCTGGCCACTGGACGATAAAAATGCATGGATTCTCGCATATAGCCAGGATCAGAACAGTGATTTTGGAAGTTATGTACTGATAAAGATTGTACTTCCAGAAATTGAACAAAATACCTCAGACATTCCTCTGGAAAAATCACTCCTGCCATTCCCTGGACAGAGCAATCTGCCAAGAGATCTCGATGGAAATGGATTGTACGCAGATATTAACGGCAATGAACGATTGGAATTTGCAGATCTTGCATTGTTCTTTGAACACATGGATTGGGTTACAGAAAATCAGCCTATTGCCTTGTTTGATTTCAATAAAAATGGAAGAATTGACTTTGGAGATCTGCAAGCATTACAGGAAATAATTGAACGAGCACTGGGATAGAAAAACAATAGACAGGGGAACAATTGGAAGTAAAATACTATGAAACAGCAAGCTATTACCTCGCCTTTCATCCTCATTAATCTCAAAGCATATCAGGAAAGTATAGGGCGAGCAGCTCATGTAATTGCTGCAGCAGCAGAGCAAGTACGTGAAGAATCGGGAATTATGATCGGAATATGCCCAATGTACATGGATATCCATCCAATCAATCACCACTATGATATCCCTGTATTTGCTCAACATATCGATCCAATCAGAGAGGGAGCATATACCGGTATGATCTCAGCTCATTCTGTTCGCATAGCAGGAGCATGTGGTTCATTGATAAATCACTCAGAACATCGTCAAACTCTTGCAGACATTGAACATTGTGTGAGACTGCTTCGAGAGGAAAACATGTGGTCTTGTGTATGCACAAATAATGTTGCATCAACACATGCAGCAGCTGCATATAACCCTGATTTCGTTGCAATTGAACCCCCGGAACTCATCGGTTCAGGAATATCAGTCTCAAAAGCAAACACTGAGATCATCCAA
>WRER01000153.1 GCA_009779205.1 Methanobacteriota archaeon
TACAAAGACCGCTGGCAGTATTGGAACCTCTCCACAGAGTTTATTGTTGGCTGTTGTATCGATGAGTTCTGATCCTGGTATTCTGCCGATGATTTCCATATCGTGATCTTGCATTGCTATCTTGTTTGCAGCTTCTAAAGACACAATCCATGTCTGCCCATCGACTTTAGCTTTGACATATTCAATATCAGGATGTACCCAGAGATTTGTAACACCATATACCGTTTCCGGGCGGAGCGTTGCACAGGGGATCATCTCATCGCCACGCCGAAACATAACAAGGGTGAATTTTTGAACCTCTGCTGCATCTCCTTCAAGGAGATCATGATCACCAATAGGATTATCGCACTGTGGGCAGTACCGAACAGGGTGTGCTCCTTTTGCAACATGATTACCGGCTTGCAGGTGGAACCACTGCCACTCAATAAATTTGCTGTATCGCGGATCTACCGTCGTAAACCGACGACTCCAGTCGATGGATAATCCTGCTTTTTTCATGACGCGCTCGTACTCGTCTGAAAAATGAGAAACAATCTCAAGTGGATCACTAAATCGCGACAGCACGTCCTGTGGAACGTGGTACAGATCTCGATAGAGTTTAATTGTGCCCTCGTCCTGTACTGCAATGCGTCGTGAGATACCTACTACTGGTGCACCAGTAACATGAAATGCCATGGGGTAGAGAACTTCAAAACCCTGCATTCGTTTAAATCTGGCAATGACATCTGGTGCGATGTACGTTCTGCCATGTCCAACATGCATCGCTCCACTTGGGTATGGATATGCAACAGTAAGGTAGTACTTTTCTTTATTGGATGTGGAAGCATGAAAAGCCTCTTCCCATGTTTGTATCATCTCTTCTCTGCTTTCGTCTCTATTTGCATTTGATGTGTTCCCTGTCATGGTATCTTCCTATCCATGTATTATTTTACTAATTAAACGGTTTTAAGCCGAATTGGCTCTCCTTCATTGTACCGTTTCAGCATTTCCTGTGCTATAGTGCTATTTTTTGCAAGTATAATCTCGCCTGATTCATTGACTGTTGCGGTAAATAAATACTCTCGTCCAGAAAATATATCGACCATACGCCCGATATTTTCGTGTGACATGATTGCAAGGTGCTTTTTGTCGACCCTGACATGAAGTCCGTCATTAACAAGGATCTCGCCGGAGGTATTCGCATCAATGCTGTTTACTTCCCCTCCCCTCTTATATGTATTTCCAGGTATGTTTGCTGTACTTTTAACAGCATCTCCTCGCATCATATCTGATTCCGGGCGGATGTCAATTCCGACGCCAACACGGTTTACAATTGCTGCAATGTTTTTACCGCCTTTTCCAATCGCTGCTGGAACATCGCGATCATCGATGTACACGATTGCCTTTGTTGCTGAACGCATTTCTACTACAATATGGCCATTTGTGTATCTTCCGATCTCACGTTGAATGTCGCGTTCGGTAATTTCCCAAGAGACACCTTCTTCTTCACTTTCATCTTTTTGAGACTGGTTTGCGGTGCTCTTTTCTTCAGGTACATCTTTTTCACTGATACTCTGCTCAGTTTCGTTTATTGCAGAATGTACTGCAATTTCTGATTCTTTTTCAGTTAAAATTTGATGTACGTTAGTGGATTCGATGTATGTAGCAGCGTACAGTTCCTTAGATATTTGCACGGTTGCTGTTCCAGGAGAAAGACTATTGAATGGCTCATTAATGACAGGCGCAGATCCTGTATCTGAGGGACTCTCCACTTCGGTTACGTAGTCTGATGATTCATAGGTGTCTGCTGATGCAGGCATGATGATAGTCTCATGTTCACAACGGAAGATCTCGTATACCTTTTCATTGGTTAGAAGATCTGATACGACAGTTACTGGTCTGAATGAAAGCTCTCTCTCCATGCCATCCGGACATTTAAGAATGAGATCGGTTGTGAGTATGGTTTGAATGACACCGCCATAGACGAAGACGATCGATCCTATGACTTGATGAAGCACAGAAAGATCAACACGGTCGATGAATCGGCAAATTGCTTCTCCTGGTGAAAGGGCATGCATGACACCGATCATACCGATACCTGCGAGACGAAGATCTGAGAAGACTTCAAAGTCATCATTTCTTCGAAGGTCATCAAATATGACATAATCTGGCCGCAGAAGCATGAGAAGGTCTGCGGTATTTTTCATACTGCCTTCAAGGGTAGTGTACTGGGTGATTTCATCTGGGATTTGAAGCTCGCGGGGCTGCTCCATGGTTTTAACGATATTTCCCTCACTGAGGAGATAGGTTGCGATTCCTTGTACGAGAGTTGTTTTTCCAGAGCCGGGAGGTCCAATGATAAGCATGGCCCTGGTGTCTCCTTTGAGAAGGGTTTTTATCTTCTCTGCTTCTTCGTAGTCGTCCAGGTCGATGTCTACTATTGGGCGGACAGCAATTATCTCCATGCCATCTGAAAAAGGCCTTTTGCTGATTGCGATACGCATCGATCCAATCTGTACAACTGTTGCACCTTTTCGTTCCATCTCGATAAATCCATCAGGATCACGTCTGGCACGCTCGAGCACTTCCTGCGCGATAATGCGGAGTTCGTACTCGTTCATTGGATTGTCACGGATGGCAACGAGGGACTGTTCTTTTATACTTCCTTTTTTTGCTACTGGGCGGGCACGTTCTTTGAGATAAACAGCTATTGTATATTCATCAAAAAATTGATCGATGGCAAGAGGAGTGAAATTTTCGCCCTGAGGGCGAAGATACAATACGTCAAGCCCTTTTGCCCGCGCAACTTCCGATTGAATCGTATCACTTGTGATAAAACGAGCATTATTGTCTATTGCAACCTGCCTGATGAGTGCATCTATTTCTCCACCATTTGCCAGCTTAACCTGTTCGAGGGTGGGTCTGGGTCCTGTAAATCGAATGGATATTTTTCCTTCTTCTGCAAGTTTACATAGTTTTTGAAGTTCAGTAAGGCCTGAAAGTCCTATTTCACGTCCCTGATTTGCCTGTGATTCGAGCTCTGCAATGGCAGCTTCTGGGACGATTATTTCAGTTTTATTATATTCTCCCGTCTCTATTTCACCGATATTGATGAGGTGGGAGATACGGCCATCTATGATGACACTGGTATCTGGTACTATTTTCAAAAAAATCACCGTATGTATGTATTTTTCTCTTCATATTAGGATGTAACAATTTGATGCTGGAAGAAGCAGCGGCTTGTTTTGCTTGCATTATCTACGAAACCATGAAATGAATGGCTATCACTGTTTTTTTACGAGAAAGAGCATATGCCACGTCACGCAATTTCTGCGCGTTATTTTGGTACAGCGCCTTTTTACCTGTATACAGTATCTGGAGGTATGAGTACCGGATCTTTTTCGACTCCTGTTATATCGCGATAAAAGCACGTCTTATGACCGGTGTGGCAGGCAACACCGGTCTGTTCTACGAGATAGAGAAGTGTGTCTTCGTCACAGTCAATCCGAATCTCGATAATACGCTGTACGTGGCCACTTTCTTCTCCTTTCTTCCAGATTTTATTTCGACTTCGCGAGTAGTAATGAGCATATCCTGTCTGTTCTGTAAGATCAAGAGCAGCCTTATCTGCATACGCAAGCATGAGGACTTCACGGGTCGTATTGTCTTGCACAATAACAGGGACAAGGCCATGTTCACCATATTGTATGGAGCTAGAAGATTGATGCGAAGGATGCATACAGGAGGTCTCCGCAGATGAGAGTGATAATGAACCCAATCGTGATCGGGATGAGGTATGGAAGTGCATATGATATCCAGACAGTATCA
>WRER01000154.1 GCA_009779205.1 Methanobacteriota archaeon
CATTAAATAAAGATTTTTATTTCAATAAGTCGCCAATACTATCTTTTGCACACTTAGTTACCAGCAAATAACAACTATCTTTATGACACTATTGGTGAATACTCAAGCTGCGTAAGAATCTATCCACAGATAATCTAAAAAAAGGAAATGTAAATCACAACCATCATATGACAATTACCTCTAAGACACAGCTAATGCACGGATCAACAGAGAGGACAATCACAGGCACATCTGCAAGTTCACATCCTGCAAGCATGGTCAGCAGAGATGAAAGATTTGCACATGTTGGGGTCCTCACCCGATGGCGTACCAGGTTCTTTGAGCCGTCTCCTTTTACATAGTGAATGGCTTCTCCACGTGGCTGTTCCACGCGGCTGAAGTACTCTCCGTCTGGTCCTCCTGTAACTTTTGCCTCGATCTCTCCATCAGGTATATGATCTACCACCTGACGAATCAGATCGAGTGAGGCATGAAGTTCATCAGCACGCACCTTGCATCGTGCATAGCAGTCTCCTCCATGATGTACGATCGGCTCCACCTTCAAAAACTCATATGCACCATATCCAGTCGTGCGGATATCAGAGGAAATTCCTGAACCACGAAGGCACGGTCCAACTGCTCCAAGGTTCCAGGCTTTATCTTCAGGAAGCACACCAACTCCTTTTGTTCGGTGTATCACTGTTGAATCATTAAGAAAAACATCATTCAGCTCAGAAATCTGATTTTCAATCGTTTCCAATGAACGAACAAGCTCTCGAAGACGAGTATTACTGATATCTTTTCGAACGCCTCCAACTTTACAGGTTCCCTGAATGACACGTCCTCCACTCGTCTCCTCCATAATATCAAGGACTGACTCCCGGATTTTCCATGCATTCATGAATAGATTTTCAAATCCAAATGAGTCAGCATAGCATCCGAGCCATAATAGATGGCTGTGCGTTCTGGAAAGTTCTGACCAGAACACCCGCAGATACTGGGCACGGAGCGGAACCTCGATATCCATAACCGCCTCTACTCCCTGACAATATGCAGCAGAGTGTACAAAACTGCAAATCCCACAGACACGTTCTGCAACAAACACATAGTCCTTATAATCCCGCTTTGCGACTAATGATTCGAGCCCTCTGTGAACGTACCCAATCGATGGAATTGCTTCAACAACCCGTTCATCTTCAAGTACAAGATCCAGATGAATCGGCTCAGGTAATACTGGATGTTGCGGGCCAAATGGAACGACAATACGCTTTCCCATTTACTTCTCCTCCTCTTTGGAATTGTCAGCAATTTCTGCAGCTTCTACGACTTTTTCAGCTTCTGTGACTTCTACGACTTCAACAGCCTCAGTGACCTCTTGTGCAGGTGTTTCTTCCGGCTTTGGATCCTTCGCTGCTGGCTTTACTTTTGGTTTTGCCTTCATCTGCGTTGGATCCATACGGAATGGATGCAGCTTTGCAGTCTTAATCAGTGTTCCCTTATAATCAACTACAATTCCTTCAAACGCAATTCCATAGAGATCGTGAATCTCGTTTTCATACACAAATGCACAGAAATAGATAGCACTCACACTTGGGATGGTTTCGTTTCCGTCAGTAATCACACGGATATTCTCAAATGCACCATTTGCATCAAACGAGTAATTAAGCTCAAACACTTCTCCATTCTGTGTACATCCAATCTGAATCATACGTGCGTTTTGATCAAAAAACCGCTTCACTTCGAGCATCAGATCTGCCAGAGGGATGACTTTTGTTGGCTGAGTCTCTTTCATCATTGCAAACCAACCTCACTTTCATCGATATTTTCAGCCTTTGCTGTTTGCCTCACATCTCTCGCCATACTTTTTCCAGCCTTCAGTGCAGACTGCCGCTCTGCAAGAATTGCAAGTCCTTTCACAACTCCGTCGATAATCGACTCAGGGCGTGCAGCACATCCGGGAACATAGACATCTACCGGAATAACCTTGTCTACGCCGCCCATGACATTGTAACACTCTCTAAATATTCCTCCTGACGAGGCACAGATGCCGATTGCGACAACGATCTTTGGTTCTGCCATCTGACTATAGATATTTTGCACAACCTCTTTGTTCTGTTCATTAACGCTGCCGGTAATTAAAAGAATATCAGCGTGTTTTGGGTTTCCCGTATTAATAATTCCAAACCTCTCTACATCATATAATGGAGTGAGACAGGCAAGGACTTCAATATCGCATCCATTACAGCTTGATGCATCATAATGGATAATCCAGGGAGATTTTGTAATATATGACATCATATTCACCCGAATACTGAAAGTGCAAGAATATTCACAAATGCTATCAGTCCAATAACCAACCACGAACTCTGTACCATGAGCTGCCACTTAACACGTGCTGTGCTGCAATCGACAAACACCTCAAGGAAGTAGAGCAGAACGAGCACACAAAGACCGAGAAGTGGATTGCCTGCAAAGAAAATGCCTATCATACCCAGGATGATGATGACCTCATACAGGTGTGCAATCTCATACATTCCAAGGGTTGGCCCGCTCATCTCAGTGGTAATTCCTTTTACCAGCTCCTGATGACCGTGATGTGAAGTTGAGAGATCAAATGGTGATTTTCTCAACTTGATAGTAAATATATATGCTATTCCAAGAAATACCCCTGGAAGCAGCCATATATATGAAATCCCAAGAATACCGTGTTCAATAATGGTGGCTACTGTGAAACTGCCTGATACGATATAAAATGCCACTGCATACAAGATAAGCATAGGTTCAACAGACATTACCTGTAACAGCTCCCGCTGTGCTCCGATGTGACTGTATGAAGAATTTGCTGTCTCTCCTGCGAGTACTAAGAATACATGGGCAAGCATGAGTGCAAACACAACAAGCAACAGATCTCCGCCGCTAAAGAAGATCGCACCGGTAACGAGGATCAGTACAAGGTATGAAAGAACGCAAAAACCCTGAATTCCATTAATGCGCAGCCTTTCTTTTTGAAACAGTTTTATAATATCAAAAAATGGCTGCAGAATTGGGGGTCCGACTCGCCTCTGCATACGAGCAGTAACGATACGATCCAGTCCGCAAATCAGACCGCCGACAAATGGAGCCAGTATCAAAAACAACACTATCCAGGTAAGATTCATGTAACGACCTCCAAACCGGCAATAACCATTTCAGGTGCTCCTGTAATCAATGAAAGACCAATAATGCTTCCAATAAAAAGAAGGAGAGCGATGCAGACAAGAGTTCCTGCCGGAAGCATCCTTTTCTCACCAAACCAGTCACTAAGATAATAATTATCCAGTGTAACTTCTCGTGTCATACCAAGGCTTCCTACAAATGTACTTCCGGTTCCAGAGCAGCCCGAGATATATCTGGATGTTGGAGTTCCTTTTTTGTTATAATAAAAGATGGAAAATGGAAGCACAACTATGAGCAGTACCATGAGCAGCACGATTATGATATTTGCTGTTCCTATCATTGGAGAGATGGAATCAAATGTCCTGACCAGGAATGGGATCAGAAATGCAGATGAAATAAGTGGGAATAAAATACACACAGCGATTGTGAAAAATCCAACCATCTGGATAGGCACCAGTTCTGCAGCACTGGTTTTCCCCTCTTCCTGTGTCTGATTAGGATTATATCGAATCAGTGTTCCCATCCATTTTGCCCAGTAGAAGACTGTCACTGCACTTCCATATGCCAGGAGGCCGACTAAGATGATGCCCACTGGTGTGAAGCCCTGCAAAAACGCTTGAATCGTTCCCCACTTTGC
>WRER01000155.1 GCA_009779205.1 Methanobacteriota archaeon
AAATACAATGGGGGATGTGTCGATCCATGAGAGATGTTTGGCAAAAATCTCACAAACAAAGGTTTCACAGTCATCTGTAAAACAACCCGTCACATCGGAACTGTTCGATATAAGATAAGTAGTATAAAAAAAACTTTTAAAAAGATCTTCGAAAATTGACGATGAAAAAAGAAAGGCAATCCTGTTAAGAGGAAATGGGAAAGATGAGATAAATTTATATGTAAATTTCTTTACTGGACAGCCTCCACCTGCTCAAAAAGGGGGTTATGAAGTAAAGAGGGGAAACTCTCCACTTGATGTGGGAGGTGCTGCAAACATCGGGAAACGGTGACTTGATGAGGGAGCTGCAGTAAACATTGGGAAATACGGACGAGATCCGGAAATTTGCATAGTAAATGGCGGATAATACATATATGGCCCGTCAAACCAGAACCAATCAGTAAAGGCCGGACTGCTCGTAAAGATCTGTCCTGTAGTAAATGGAGTGTTAACTACATAGGGCCAGGGCCAGAGCATGTCTGCACCTGCAAATGGGTTGATGGAGATCAGTGCGTCATTAGATATAATGGGGGCATTAAACTCAAGCACTTGAACACTAACCGGCTCACTTGAATACAGCACATTATTAATTACTGTTTCAGCAATCCAAGATTCATATTGAGGAGGTTCAACCCTTGCATATGCTCCTGCAACAGCTCTTCCATATGAGTTCGTTACCCCGCTTCTGCTGTCTCCATAATCCTGAAGATTTCTAAACGTGATGGTCTCTCCTTTGACTGGTTCATTTGTGGCAGTTCTGACCAGCATTGCATCAAACTGAATTGTGCCCTGATAATAAACCCTTGTTCGGTCTGTTCTGAGAGTGAGACTATACTCACCCTGTGATAATGTTTGAAATACCCCACTATCACTCCCACCAATAAAAACAGGGTTCGATGACGAAGAGAACGGGTTCTGTAATATGAATTGAGATGAAGAAGATTGTATCTCAGCTGCTCCGACAGTGCTTATGCAGAACATGAAGCAGATGGCAATAATCAGTATACTGGAGTAATACTGAGGGGTGTAGAATGTATTTTTCATGAATAAGAGTCTCCTATAATGCATGTTCCGGTTTGAATATGTCAGTAAATATGGCGCATCTACATAACTATTTTCTGGTCACGTCATCTTTTCTTCCAAATAGCGACGAAGCTCGTAATCATCACGGGTAAAGTACATATGAGCAGAGACACTTATGGTCTCAAGCCAGCCAACTGTGAGAAGAGGTTGGTTACGCCGCTTGCGCTCTTTATTAATCTCATCACAGATAAAGCGCAGCAAGTGGGCAAGTCCATATGCATTTTGACCCCATGCAGAGAGCATATCATTACTACGAAACAGGCATACCAGATGAATCGTATTGTGTGCATCAATCAATGCCTGTACAATCTGAAGACACGGTGGTTCTGATCGTTCAATATCCAGATGAGGCACCCATGTGATCGCAACAGCTCGACGACTTTCAGGATTTTCAATCAAGCGATCAATGATACTCATCTGAATCTGATTAATTCCACCACCATTTCCGTCACCTGCATAGTGGAGCAGAGTCTGATCCCTTTTTTGGTACCCAAGCCGGTTCATGATCTGCTCAATAATCCCAACCTTTGAGGCCTGCAATGGCTGTTCACTGTGACGTGCTGCTGAGATGGCTGCACGAGGATAATCACATAAACGGTTTCCGTAGGTATACACAGCATCAGTACCATCATTCCTCCGTCTGGTAATTGTGTACAGAGTAGATTGATAGGCTTGCAGGAAACGGTCTCCAAAAAGAGCAGCTGATGCCTTCATCGGCTCTGAAAACGGCTCACTAATATGAATACAAATTGGCGTCCATGGCTCATAGGTCTGCTCTCCATCCTCCGTGATCCGAATGCAAGACTCTTCTCTGCTGCATCGGTCGTAAATCAGTTGCACTACCTGTTCGTGTGCCTCTCCAATCGTTCTTGCATTAATGAGTATCATGTATCAGTCCTGAACTGCCGTGAATTCAGCATAATACTTTTTGCTGTTGCATAAGCCCGATTTGCTTCAGCGGTTTGCCCAAGTGCCATATGTACAGAGCCTTTCATATTCCAGAACTGTGGATCATCAGGATAGAGCTGAATGAGATAGTCATAACATTGCAGTGCCTCAGTCAGCCGTCCCATATTACCAAGTGTATAGGCTTTATGCTCCCACAGATCTTTTCGTTCGGGATCAAATGTTATAGCAAGATCAAATGCTCGAAGAGCTTGCTCATACCTCCCAAGCCGATTCAGTACAAACCCATGAATAAGATATGCGTCAGCAACACCTTTGCCTGAATTTTCGTCAGCTGCTTCAATTGCACGACGTGCATTCTGTTCTGCCAGGATATATTCTCCTGTATCGATGTAGACAGAAGCTTTTGCAATCCAGGCCTGCCTTTTATTTGGGTTAAGTATGAGTGCGTGATCGAAATCCCTCATTGCATCATCAATCCTGCCAAGACGATGCAGTACAGCGCCCCGATACGTATATGCTGAGGCATTATCTGCATCATAGGTCAATGATGTATTATATGCAGCAAGTGCCTCCTCGTAGCGTCCCTGATCTGCAAGAGCATTCCCTTTATCAATCCATTGATCACTCAGGGAGGCTGGCTCATCTATGCACCCGGCACACAGAATACAGCAGAACAAAACAAAACATGCTGCAATAGAGGGGGCGATATGTGATGAAAAAGAACGTATTGGAGTCATCATAGTTACTCAGTGTATATTTTCATATTTGCCTGGATGAGAGGGGAAAATGTCTTGTTATCTCATCTTCTTGCTGCCGCAACAACATTGTTGCATACTCATATGCAATATCTGCTTCATCAAATAAATATAATCTCTCCAGAATTTCTGCCTTATTTATCCAATGCTGAGCATTTCGTGGATTGAGATCTATCGCTTTATCTATCGCGTCAAGTGCTTCACTTATGTTATTCTGGCGCATTAAGGTCTTTGCCTTTCCACTCCAGCTGAGCTCATGGAGGGGATTGAGCAAAAGTGCTTTATTGAAATGATCTAATGCTGACTCATGTTGTCCGCGATCCGTAAGAGCGAGTCCGCGATAGTACCAATAATCGGCATTTGCCTGATTCAGCTCAAGAGCCTTGTAAAAAGAGCGCACAGCTTCATCATAGTCACCCATCATGTAGCTTGTTCTCCCTTTCAGATAGTGTGCTTCAGCTGAATTTGGATCAAGACGAATAGCCGCTGTAAACGCTGTTATTGCATCTTCATACCGAACAAGAGAAAAGAGTGTCATCCCTTCTTTCAAATATATCTCAGCATTTTCAGGTTGTTCCTGTATTGCAACCCGATATTGAGAGAGAGCTTGAATATATTTTCCATCTGCAAAATAAGCATCACCCAGTGCAATGGGATTTTGGTTTCCAATACACCCACTACACAGTACAAGTCCTATGAGGAAGAGATACACAAGACAAGGCAGAGCAATGGGAGAGATATTGCAACACATAGATGTTTCCTGTATCTACGATGTATAGTACATCGGCATATCTCTTAATACTCTCTTCCTTTCATACCACTACCGTCCACCTTTGGGATTACCTTCTCATAACTCTATGAGAAATAGATACTCATGACAGAGATGAATACACAAAAACGAAAGAAAATAATCATTCTATCTCTTTTTCTACTCGCAGGTATCGCTCTCATTCTTGCAGCACCTTTGGTATCGGCAAACCTCTCT
>WRER01000156.1 GCA_009779205.1 Methanobacteriota archaeon
GCTGATATGGCTGAGCGTGGCTATTTCAGCCATTATACCCCAGAAAGATTGAATCCTACTGACAGGGCTCATGCTCTTGGTTTTTCAACAGAAAGGATGAGAGAACCTGGTATTGTGTATGATGGTATTGCTGAAAATATCGTAAAGATCCATGATGGACATGTTGTGGGTTCAGGGTATTCCGGGTTTGTTGATGGAACCGATCCTGAGTTTATCGCAACTGTGATGATGCTTGAATGGATCTCAAGCTCCAGCCATCATGCAACGCTGGTAGATGAACGATTTGAGAGCTTCGGTATTGGTGTTGTAAAGCAAGGATCAACATACTACGGCGTTGTTAACTATTTTTAAACCCAATTTTTCGATAAACAGGAAAAATTTGTTACTTACTCCTTTTCACGTAATACAAGTTCCAGATATGAATCTTCTATCCTCTCTCCGGTAACACCAATTCGTTCTGCAAAGGATGCAATACGGTTTGCAGGGTCTGTTGTGTTTTCTCCCTCTTCACAGATAAGTTCAATTTCCACAAATGTTCCAAGACCGAAAACATCATCAAGCGCGATTGAAAAATCTTCAAATGTATAATAATCACGCTCTTTTTTTACCTCTGCAACCGGAATAAAACTGAGGTGGGTTAAAATGTCATGTGCTGTCTCTTTTGACTCAATTGATAGATTGTACTCTTTTCGAATCTTCGCTCCATGGATTATTTCTTTTTTTCCTTTGTACGTGAGTGTTACTCCATTTGATGCTGTTCGAAGGCGAAGAGCTTCGTCAGTCTCCCCAAAATCACGGTAGGGTGCATTGTAATACATATCCTTCTCTGTAAGGTGTTCGCTGTATGAAGCTCCGATCTGCTCGAGTTCATGGCGAATTGGAGTGAGGTCCGGAACTTTTACTTTCATTTCAATCTCTAACATAATGTCACTTCATTTATCTGTGTGGCATCCTACTTTAATAAGGATACAATGGCAATTGAGAATGGCGATATAATTACCATCAGCTATGTCGAACGCTGTGATGGAATAGTCTTTGCAACAAATATCGAAGAGGTTGCAAGGGATAATAATCTCTATGATGAAAAAGACAAATACACCCCGATTATTATCAGTGTAGGGCGTGACTTTCTTGCAAAAGGTCTGCAGGACGAACTTGTTGGAAAAGATGTTGGTGCAAAAGGAACAGTAGCTGTTCCTGCTGAGAAGGCATATGGAGAACGAAACAACGAGAAAGTTCACTCAATGGAGAAAAAAGAGTTTGGAAAAGACGTTACGGTCGGCAGCTATATTCGCCACCCAGAGTATGGAGAAGGATTGGTTGTCAACAAGATCGGACAACGATTTGTTGTTGATTTCAATGATGTACTTGCGGGCAGAGACCTTGAATATGATTATGAAATTCACGAGATGATCACAGATCCGTCTGAGCAGCTATCCCGCATGCTGAACCGTCTGGTTTCGGGCGAGTACGATGTTTCATTTGAGAATGGAAAAGGTATTGTCAGTGTGAAAGTACCTCTGGTGCAGCTGGAGCAGTGGAATCAAATGAAGTTCTCCCTCGTATGGGAAGTGCTTGGAAGGCTTCGAACACTTGAAACCCTTGAATTTCGTGAAGAATATGAAAATCTCTTCAACATGAAACCGGTTGAAGCTGCTGCTTCACCCGATGACGCTGCTGTTTCACCCGATGACGCTGCTGGAACTGAGTCAGCACCGGAAGAATAAAAAAGAAATTATCCTCCTATTTTGCATATTCTCGTGTTATGGCGTCATTTCATTTATGTTTCATTTATTTGTGCGGTATCCTACATTAATAAGAATACAATGGCTATTGAGAAAGGCGATATAATTAGCATCAGCTATGTGGAGCGCATTGATGGAAGGGTTTTTACAACAAATATCGAACAGGTTGCAAGAGATAATGGGATCTATGAGGAAGAAAAAGAATACATTCCATATGTTTTAAGTGTAGGCTATGATGATCCTCCACAAGGTTTTCAGAACGAACTTATGGGAAAAGAAGTTGGTGCAAAAGGAACAGCAATTATTCCTCCTGAGCTGGCATATGGAGAACGAGATGAGGAGGATGTGCACTCAGTAGACGAAAAAGAGTTGGAAGAAGATATTGCGGTCGGTGATATTGTTGAACACGAGGAGTATGGCGAGGGTGTCATTGTCAACAAGATCAGGAAACGGTTTATTGTTGATTTCAATCATCCACTTGCAGGCAGAGAGATCGAATATGAGTATGAAATTCACGAGATAATCACAGATCCGGTCGAACAGATATCCCACATTCTGCATCGTATGGTTGTAGGCCAGTACGATATTTCATTTGAGGATGGAAATGGTATTATCAGTACGGATATAGCTATGTTTGATATATGGTCATGGAATCAGACGAAGCTTCATCTTGTAGTTTCATTGCTTGGAAGAATTCGGTCACTTGAAAGTCTTGAATTTCGTGAAAAGTATGAAAATTTCTTCAATAAGAAACTGGTTCAAGAGTTTGAAAAATTATATGAAGAGTGAAGGGATGAATATGATATGAGTGGGAAGATGACGATTATGATGGCGATTTTGAAGAAGATGAATAATCGCCTTCCATGCTTTTTTTCTTTCTTTTAGCAATTTTTTGTATGATTAAGGTAAACCATAAGTCTAATAAAATCTTAAATCAATAGTACTCCAACACACAAACGCCAGATAATTGCGTGTAAAAATAAAAATGGGTACCTAATATGATGAATACTGGATGGGATGGATCGATGCCACGGGTCCTCATTGTTGAGGATGACAAAATCATTGCGAGCTTACTTGAACAACTTGTAACGAGTCAGGGTTTCTCACTATCAGGTATTGCATCTTCTGGAGAACAAGCCATTGAACTTGCACTCCGGTCTCGCACAGATATCATGCTTACTAATGTTAACTTGGAGGGTCCTATTGATGGAATTACCTCAGCTCAGGTCGTTGGTGCTTTTCTCAAAATTCCAGTCATTTTTATTTCTGCACGCCATCAGCCAGAGTATATAGATAAAATAAAAGTTGCATACCCAGCTTCGTTTATCATTAAACCCTTTAGACCTGAGGAACTCTATGCAAACATTGTACTTGCAACCTCATTTCGCTCTGCTGTGAATACGGCGCTTGATGTTGATATGGCACGGGTAAACCTGTTCGTCAATATCGCTATAACAAAGCGTTCTGTAGCTGGTATCATGACACTTGATGGAAAGCTCCTGTATGCAAGTGGTATGGCTCAAAGAGCTCTGTTTAAGGGAGAACCAACATATGGCAAGTATGCATTTCAAGAGATCGCTTTCTATGATTCGTCAAGCAACCGACCGATAACATCACCTCTATCTGATATTTTCAATGAGGCACTGGTACTTGGCATCAATAAGTCATGTACAATTCAATTTGCTACAGGCAAACCCAAGGTATGTAATGTTATTGTTGAAGGGGTAACCGACATAACTGGCTCACCTATTGCTCTCTTATTCGATATTGTTCCAATCGATGGCGAAATATAACAAGATACGATGGCTCTTGATTGATTGGGGCTGCTTGCCCGGATCTCTCTTTCGAGTATGCTCACTCATCATACTGATTGGGCTTTTCGCTCCCAATGTCTCTGGAGTAGCGGAGCCACTCAGTGACTTTTCTCATCTTTCTACTGATGTCCCGTTTTTTTCTGTAATAAGTCCCTCTCGTGCTGCATCAGAACATATCCC
>WRER01000157.1 GCA_009779205.1 Methanobacteriota archaeon
TCACCTGTTGGAGCCCAGGCCGTGATAGTACCTCCACTTGGGAGTTCATATGCATACCTAATTCCTATGGCACGTGTTCCTGTATGAGGTATTATTGCCCAGAAGTAACCCCCTTGTATTGAATTATCCATTATGTAGTAAATACCGACAGCTTCTCCTTCACGGCTATACACATGGAACGAACCGCCTTCTATTACATCATCATACGGCACAAAAATGCCGATGGCCTCAGAGCCGCCAAAGACATTAAACCTGCCTCCTTGCATGACGCTATTTATCATGAAATAAATACCGATAGCTCCCCCTTCACGGCTATACACATTGAATGTCCCGCTTTCTATCACAGCATTATACAGTTCCAAAATGCCGATAGCATCAGAGCCACCAAAGACATTAAATTCACTCTCCTGCACATGGGTGCCATTATACATCAAGCCAATACCCATAGCCAAAGAGGAACCATAGACATCAAATGTCGCATCTGATACGATTCCATTATTTAAGATATTAGAGATCCCAACTGCAACATCTCCAAAGAGGTCGAATGTTCCACCATCTACTCTTCCACTTGGTTCAACATCTCCAATGCCCCTAACCTCATAAGCATCGATAGTAAATGCAGCATCAGTAATTGAGCCATGGAGAGACTGAATACCAATTGCACTTCCCTTTCCTCTACCCTTCAGCTCGAAATCTCCATATGAGATTTTTCCATGCAGGGTATTGATGCCGGTGATTTCAAAATCATTACTCCATGTTTGAACGTCAATGGTAACAGCTCCTCCGGACATTTCCCCATGCAGGGTATCGATACCGGTTAAGATAGTTTCATCGGTGCCGAAAATGCTTATCTCACTCTTGTCAAATGTACCAAATAAATCCTGGATTCCAATAGCGGTAGTTTTCCTTTGTGCATCGATTGTAATTGTTGAATCAAAGACATTTCGTGCCCCGATGACACCAATAAGTGTTTCACCACTCCTTCCATTCAACACCACATCTACATCATAGAGATCCAATGTTTGTAAAGCAGCTGAATTTCCACCAATACCAATGGATCCTCTGCGAGAGAAGCTCAATAATTCCACGCCTTCTGAATCATCACCGATAGCAGGAGTCCATTTGGGTGTATAGCCGGTAATTGTGATCGGTCCCTTAATAGTGACATTTCCTGCATCAACGTAGATGCCAAAAGAAGGGAAGGCCTCATCAGCAAAGGTATATGATGCTGATGCTCCGTCAATTGTTAAACGTGAACCATCCCAATAGTAGCCTTCACCATCTACCTTTGGATAAATAGTCGCTCCAGCTGCTCCTGATACAATAAATAATCCACAAATTATGAGAAGTAATAATGTAGTAAAACGATTTGCAATGCGCATGTGCGCTACCCCCATCGATGTTGATGTATACATGCCCCCAATCCTTACACATGTAAGGAAGCTTGATACACGTGATGTATACTTTGTATGGTACCATGATAAAGGTTCGGATATTGAAATATCTGATTTAATCCTTTAAAATCCAATTTTATGAGTTAAATTTGAGTTATTTTTCTATTTCAAAATAGATTTTGAACTCTTTGAAGATGAAGCGTGCAATCATTGCAGCCTCTGAATTAACCCTTGAATCCCTGCTTTTCCACGACGTTGTTCCCTTCTGGAACGTTTTTCCTGTGTATACAGTTCTGCATCTAAGCGATCAGTTATCTCATAGGAGTTACGCAAAAGTCAACATGACTTAAACTTTCATTAACTTAAAATACTTAATTAAAGTCATGTAATAAATAATTAGGATACACAAACGTGCAATTTTGCGTAAGTCCTATGTTATTGAGCGCCGCCTTGAAAATTTTGGCAATTTTTTGCGGGTAATTTACCATCCCAAGGAGCTTATGCCACGTTCTTATGATTATGTGAGCTATTTGGGGAATGGTTGAATGTACTTATTGCACATGCACGATAGAGCAATAGGTTAGAACATCAAATAGAAGGAGGAGGTAAATCTTAATGCAGAAACCCAAAATATACCTTGAAACAACCGTATTCAACTATTATTTTGACACGGACAGGGATGCACACGCCGACACAGTGATCTTATTTAAGGATATACAAGCAGGGAAGTACGAAGCGTTTACATCTGCCTATGTGGTTGATGAATTGGAAGAAACGAAAGCAGAGCCTAAGCGGTCAAAAATGCTTGCTCTGATAACGGAATTTAACATAAGCGTGCTTGACTATTCAGATGAAGCGCAAGACTTAGCAGACATATATATCAATGAGGGCGTTATACCGGCAAACAAAAAATTAGACAGTCTTCATATATCAGTTGCCACGGTAAACGGCTTGCAATACATTTTTAGTTTTAATTTTCAGCATATAAACAGAGTAAAAACCAAAACAATGACAAGTTTAATTAATGCAAGGGAAGGTTATAAACCAATAACAATAACAGTACCTTCGGAGATGGTTGAGTGTGGAGAAAATGAATAAGTGTGAAACAGAGATTGACGCAATCAGAAATAAAATCTATGAAGAGACAAAACACATGACAAGAGAGGAACAAGCCAAACGATTAAGGGATAAAACCCAAAAACTAGCTGCTCAGTTCGGGTTTACCATCATAAAATCTGCAAATGAAGCAAAAGTCAATCATAAGCCTTGATTGTCTTTTTAAATCTTTAAATGGATGGGGTGGTGTTGGATGAACTACCCCTTGAGATCAAGGCAGAGTCCTCAGTTAGACCGTTCCTGACGCCTGTCTCTTGGCGAGGCAGGTTCGTGGTTAAAAGATGAAATGGGTCTGCAGCCAGCATCATTGCAGCCTCTGAATTAACCCTTGAATCCCTCTTTTTCCACGACGTTGTTCCCTTCTGGAACGTTTTTTTGGTGTATACAGTTCTGCATCTAAGCGATCAGTTATCTCATCAAAAATCCGCTTATATGCTTCGCAGTATGGATCCACTCCTTCCATCTTCCCACCCGTTGGAACAATGGCATTATATGGGCACCCGCCCCGACAAAATGAGATATGCCTGCCTTCTTTACAATGTGTATCTACCACATCTTTAAACGATTCAATGACACGTCCGGCAGGAGAGTTCATGAGTTCTTCGCGAGCAGGTGAGTCATACACAGAACCCATGACAAACTCAGGCATTCCAATAAATCGATAGCAGGGGTAGATACTCCCATCCGGCCCTATCGCAAATGTATATCCCATACAGTCAGCATATAGGCAGGCAAGCTTGCCCGCTGTGGCGGGAAGTGGGAGACGAAGTAGAGAGAAAGGCTTTTTTGTTTTTGTCCCGCATACACTGTACATTATAATTTGGAGTGTGCATATGCTGACACATGAAGAGATCGTCAGAGCTGTTGCGAAAGCAGCAACTGAATTTCCATTAACAAAGGTCTCGTACTTTGGTTCATATGCTGATGGCAATGCAACAGAAGAAAGCGATTTGGATGTACTTGTGGAGTTTATTCAACCACATGTCTCGTTATTGATGATCATTGGCTTAAAGCACAAATTAGAGGGAGAATTAAACCTCCCTGTCGATGTAATACACGCACCCATACCGAACAAAGCAAGATTCAGAATAGGAAAAACGGTGTCTGTCTATGAACGAACGTGATGAAAATCTCCTCCTCAACATAAAAGATGAAGCAGAAATATTGTTGGAAATGACAGAAGGGTATGACTTGCAAAGTTTTCTTGAAAGTGAAATGCTGA
>WRER01000158.1 GCA_009779205.1 Methanobacteriota archaeon
CCTGACGTGACAATGTATACCTCTTCAGCGTACCCCTTTCGAAGTGGCATCGCAAATCCTCCGCATACAACATCTCCAAGCACGTCATAGAGCACAATATCAGGATTATAGATATCATATGCGTGAGATGTCGAGAGAGCTTCAAATGCAGTGATAATTCCTCTTCCCGCACATCCAACCCCTGGAGGAGGGCCTCCACATTCCGCACATAATACACCTAAATATCCTTGATGCACCATCTCCCCAAGCTCCGGAACTGATGATTCATTTCGTTCTTTGTTTTTTTCGCTCATCAGATTCAGGATTGTCTGCACCGGTTCTCCATGCATCAACATAATCGTTGAGTCTGCTTTTGGATCACATCCGATCTGCATTACTACAGATCCCTGTTTTGCAAGGGCTGCTGCAAGATTTGAGGTTGTCGTAGATTTTCCAATCCCTCCTTTTCCATAGATTGCTATTTTTTTCATCGTAAAATACCCATAAATAAACATTCATCAGGAGATATCCTCTCAATTCCAGAGTCATTTGTTATTGGTGGAACGGTTCCTCTCGTGCCACGGACAATTACGAGCGGAACAGCCTCATCTGCCTCACCCATAAGCAATTCTGCAGCGGATGCAATATTATCAGCAACTGCTCGTCTTGTAACTTCTAGATGATTTCCAAACAGATCCATTCTTCCCCGTTCATCTACAACAGCCTCAATTCCGTCGCATCCAATCGCAACTCCGCCGCATCCATATCGCATCGGGTGAGTTCTGCTGTCAATGATAAGCACCGCAAGTGAGACATTAAATTCTCTTTCAAGCTCGCATTTGATCTCTCTTGCAGATCCATTTGGATCCTCTGGAAGCAAAACAACATGACCAATTGGAGCATTTGATCCATCAATTCCTGCATTTGGAAGGAGTGTTTCCTCAACCAATGCCAGTAAAAATCCGGGAATACCACCAACAATCTCTGTAGACTCCTGTAGTACAAGCTCGCACAATGCAGGATCCATACTATATTGCGTGGCATATGCTCTTGCTTCCTCTGACGGAGAAACCGAGCTCAGCGAAACAACACGTCCCTGTGCCGTTGCAACTGCTGATTCTGCGATCACAATAATATCTCCATCCTGTAATCCATCCATCTGAGCTTTGATCGCGTTTATTAGAATCGGCACAAGTGGTTCAGATGAGTGAATAATGCGAGTCGAGATTCCAAAAAGTGAGAGCTGGCGGGTCATGCTATTCATCCATATGTTTGGTTTCGGTTGTGTTAGGAGTGTATCATTTGCTCACCCATCGGTGTTTCATCTCCCAGTGACAATTCCGAGTTCAACTGTACTTGAAGTGATATTTTATAAAATTCAATTGTACATTAGTTAAATCAGTTATGTGCCCATAATCTGACCGTTTTAATGAATTATATTTATGGTAAAGCCTTATGAAAACATCATCTATTTCTTTCTGCTTGATTTTGCTGCATTTTTGAGCAGACCGCAATTACATCTTTTGTTTCTGCTATATCATGGGCTCGAATCATCGAAGCTCCCTGAAAGATAAGCCAGGATGTCATTGCAAGGGTTGCAGAAAGTCGTTTTTCTGCCGGGCACCCAACAATCTCGCCAAGGAATGATTTTCGTGAAATTGCGGCGAGCAAAGGCCTTTCATACACGACAAGCTCCTTGAATCTATAACAGAGCTCAAGATCAATATCCGGGGTTCGCTCAGGGATCCAGCGTCCTACCCCGGGATCGAGAATATAATTATCGATCTCGTACTGTTCCATCCGGGCGCAGAGCATATCTAATGCATGCATTGTTCCTGAAAATGTCTTTGGATCTCCGGGGCGTGTCTTTGCAGCCATCGCAATAACTGCGCATCCTGAATCTGCTGCAAGTGTTCCATAGTCCGATGAAATGAGACCAGATACATCGTTAATCAGATCAATGTCATAATGCAGGGCTGCTTCTAACACCACAGGGTTACAGGTATCTACACTGACAGGAACCGGTATATCTGAATTAGAAAGTATTTTGAGTGCAGAAATGACTCGTTCAAGTTCAGTGGCGCTGTCGGTATATGGTGCATGTGGAGCTGTACTCTGTCCACCGATATCAAGCACTTCTGCACCTAAAGCTACCATCTCTTGTGCACGGGATTCCAACTCCTCAGGGCGAACATATGAGCCAGCGTAAAAGGAATCCGGACTCATATTCATGACTCCCATAAGAGTCACACCTTCCCCCTCCCCGACTACAACTCGCTCTTTTCTCCCACCATGCGTCTGCTTACCGATTACACATGTTTGCATGAGATGTTCAGAGCTGCTTTGAAGGTGTTTTCCATGAGTGTCACGATCGTCATCGGTCCGACTCCGCCGGGAACTGGTGTTATTGCTGATGCTATCTTTGACACTTCATCAAAATCAACATCCCCACACAATTTTCCATCAACGTGGTTAATGCCAACATCAATGACAACACATCCAGGCGAGATCATATCTGCTCTTACCATATGGGGTCTTCCGGCAGCACTCACGATAATATCTGCTTCTTTCGTATATGCATTGATATTTTCAGTTTTGCTGTGACAAATCGTTACCGTTGCATCTGCATTGAGGAGAAGTGCAGCAATTGGCTTTCCGACATCAGTACTTCGACCAATGACAACAGCACGTTTCTTCGCAGGATCGATGCCATACTCTGCAAGAAGCGTCATGATTCCCAGAGGGGTACATGGACGAAAACCAGGCTCATTTTCCAGAAGAAGGCCAAGATTGACGGGGTGAAATCCATCCACATCTTTTTCGGGAGCAACTGCTCGTAAAATGTGGCCTGTATTGATATGCTCTGGCAATGGAAGTTGAACTAAAATGCCATGGATATCAGGGTCTTGATTTAAACGCTGGATGGTGTTCAGAAGGTCAGCTTCTGTTATTGCAGCACTATATTCGAGACCTTCGGATTCAATGCCGACTCGCTCACATGCAGTGTGTTTCATACGAACATACATTTGTGATGCGCGATCTTCCCCTACGATAACCGTTACAAGGCAGGGGGTGATTCCTGACTTTTCTATCTCATCGTGCAGAAGGTCAAGTCTTTTTTCTGAGAGCATTTTTCCATTGAGAATTGTAGCAGGAGACATGATATGAGTGATTAAAAGAGAGGCTTACACCTCTGGATGGAGGGTGTAGCCGGATGCGAGCTCTGATACTTCTCCACGGATCTTTGCTTTGAGTGCAGAATTGTTGATATCTTTCAATATAGCTGCGACCCAAGTTCCAATTTTTCTCATTTCTTCTTCCTTCATACCGCGGGAAGTAACTGCCGGAGTTCCGATACGAAGGCCACTCGTCACGAAGGGACTCTTCTGTTCGTTTGGAATGGTATTTTTATTGACTGTAATACCTGCTTCTCCAAGGGCATTTTCTGCTGCAAGTCCCGTCAGTCCAAGGTTTGTTAAATCGAGCAGACAGAGGTGGTTATCTGTTCCGTCTGATACAAGGCGAAGACCTTCATTCCTGAGTGTTTCTGCAAGCACCTGTGCGTTTTTAATGATCTGAGCTGCGTATTCTTTGAATGCAGGTGTTGCTGCTTCCTTAAAACAGACTGCTTTTGCAGTGATGCTATGCATGAGAGGACCGCCCTGCATGCCGGGAAATACGCTCTTGTCAAGAGCTGGACCGTCTTCTTCTCTGCATAGTACAAATCCACCACGAGGTC
>WRER01000159.1 GCA_009779205.1 Methanobacteriota archaeon
AGAAAGCCACACTTGATCCGAAGAAGGTTGCGAAGTTCATTGACGAGCTCAACTGCAAAGAGGGATATTGGGGAATCGAACGGTGCGAAGAGATAAGAGCATATCTTGAAGATCGAGAAGAGTAGTGCATGCATGAATGAGCAAGCAAATCATATTCAGAGTGGATGATGACTTAAAAATCTTGGCAGATGCAATCATGGCAGCCCGCGGAGAAAATCAACAATCTGTCTTGGATCAGGCATACAGGGATTATGTCTTTGAACATGCAGGTGATGTTGACGACCTCTTACAGGTAGTGTACTCATACGTCACCGAACGTCAACGGGCTGACATTATACCATTGCTAGAAAAAATGGAACAGCAACAATCAGCGAAGGCAGCAGAGGAGGCAAAACAAGCCGAACTGATGGAACAGTACGATAAAATATGTGCAACGAAACCGGGGAAACAACTCCTTGATATTCTTGCGAGAAGATTGCAGAGAGATGAGCCGCGATATGCATTCGCAGACGTCTTTCAAGACAATGTGAAATTGTTTCGGGAGATGTTCAAAACGGGAGAGGATAATGATGACAATAAACTGATTGATACTGCCATGTCAATGGCACGAATACACACAACACAATGAGGGAATTACATGAGTGAAAGATATACCAAACACAAGAGGATTGCACTATACGGGCGGCTGCTTGATAAGTACGATTGGCGCCTGCAAGTGATTGTTGCTATTGAAGAGATGGCGGAGTTGTCACAAGAGTTGACGACGGTGCTTAGACATGATGGCGTTATTGATAAGGGACGCATTGTTGAAGAACTGGCGGACTGCTATATTATGTATGAGCAGCTTGGAATGATTTTTGGTGTTCAGGAAGAAGAGTTTACGGAGATGATGAATAAGAAAATGGAGTGGGTAGAAGTACTAACACAAAAATAGGTTTATTCTTTTTTCATTCAATGTATTCAAATGCAAACCCATCGGGGAAGTATCCAAACGAAAGCCCCTCTATCAAATCTCCACTTTCCTCACCATTACAGATATTGAGCAGGTGTGGGTTTTTGAAATTCAAATATCCTTCTCGTGGCAAGTACTTCCATGTTGCGTTATCTTCGGGAACATTGGGTGCATCATACCCATTCAAATACACATCTGTGAGATTAAACCCATATGGACGGTAGCTTAACCCCTCGGTTAATATTCTTTCAAACTCATCCATCTCAATGATATATGCATCTTCGTTATTTGTTTCAAATGTAAATGCGACAAATGCACTGCTTTCACCCGGTGGTATATCTGAACCTCCCCACACCTTTCCTGCTGTAATAACAATTCCAATATGTTTTATGTTTTTTATAGTGTGGATCGGGATCGGAACTTCATAATCTGGATCAGATATGGTTTCGTAAAGTGGTGGTAAGAAGATCTTAAGCTTCCAGCCAGAACCCCATTGCATGGGGAATCTCCCGACTGGGTACGGTGTTGCATTATTAAAGGCATCGTGGCATTCTGGCGGTACGTGCGACCACATTGACCATTCCGTTTCTGGAGGGAACGTATTGTGTACGTGCGATCCATAATCCGCCACAATGTCTCCAACGTCATTTATCACCTGACAACGCTTGAATGGAAACCAGTTCGTAGATGCTGGACATGTAAAATTCGGTTCATGCTCGCTCAGATCATAATTTACATTGCCACCAAGATTCCCCCACAAATCAAACTCACTGGTGTTTGCCGGATCTAATGGGTCGCATGGAGAGATCTGTTTGTATATCCTCACCATTCTTTTCAACGTTTGAGTGGTGTTGATATCATCGTCAGAATTAGTATACGCTCTAATACCGCCTTCTTTGTCTGTGCAACTAATCATCTTCATAGTAAAAATTATTTGTGCTAACGCTATTTATTTGTGTTTACTCTTTCTAGTACATTCACCCTCTTTTACACAAAAATCCCCATTGAAATAGATCTCGATGTGTTAGGCTCTATATCGAGACATGGAGTGAGACTTGCATATGTATTACCAACCATGGGTGTTCCATCTGGATCTCCCCAAGGGTTAGCTGTTACAGTATATTCTCCTGCGGTTGTTTTTGAACCTATGTACCCAGCATCAAGCATTCCACATCTTGGATCTAATTGAAACGATCTAAAGTGAAGTGGGATTTTCGTTTCAACTCCAATCCGTATATCAGCACCCTCGGTGATAATTGTTTTTACAGATGATGTTTCTGAAGTGATATTTCCAATGGACATATCGCCAGTTGGGATCGCTGCTCTTTCAATCAAGGGGTATTTACCATTGGAAGCATACACACGAAAATTTTCCATTAAAGATTCATGTGAAATACCATCGTTCCATGCGTCCGTAAAACGATTTCTAAATACAGCAATGAATATATGTAATTCAAACGTTCCAACCAACGCACTGATCATCTTTGCAAATATATCATTGAGTAGCGTGTCTGAGTACTCATATGAATTGTAAACAGTATACTCGTCCATATCTGCACTGATTGTACCAGATCCATCAAGCGATAAACTCAGTCGTGTCATTAAATATTATTCTGCATTGAGACAGGTATTTGTTCCATGCAAAGGACAACGTCAACCGCTGGTTGCTCTGGAAGATGATCGCGGTAGTTTTTTGAGTGCATTTATTTCTATCTGGTTGACTTCCTCTCTCTCTCTCTCTCTCTCTCTCTCTAGTACGTACCTCCGAGCTATCATATCATATCATATCAAAAGTATCGAGCTATCATATCATATCATATCAAGATCAGTCGAGCTATCATATCATATCATAGCAGAAGATGGCAACCGCATTGATGTAGACATTGTCATAAACACTATCTATGATGTTCTTCCCATTCCCTCACTATAGTTCGATGGTATTTTTCGACACGGAAACAACAGGACTTGACTTTCAAAAGGGGCAGATCACACAGTTTGCAGGAAAGCGTGTACTTCCCGATGGATCTTCTTGCCGTGCTACGTGGTACGCACAAGTAAAGTCAGAGGTAGATTACTCAGAAGAAGTGCAGAAGTTGACAGGCTTGGAAGAAAGTTTCTTACACGAGCATGGAATCTTTGAAGAGGAACTCGCAAAGAAAGTATACAACTTCCTATTCTCTCACGCTCCTGTTGTTCTGATTGCACACAATGCACAGTTTGACTTATTGTTCATACTTGAGTTGATGCAGAGGTACGGGTATTCTTTGGATGATAGTCCATATTCAATACTTGATACGATCACTGTGGCACGGGATCGAAAAGAATTTCCTCACAAACTTATTGATATGATGCATCACTACAACACGAATATTGATGCAAACCTTCACAGAGCTGATGTTGATGTAAGTGTCTTGATCAATGTGTTCTATTCAATGCTGCATGAAAAAAATGATATCAATTACTATCTGAATGTCATCGGTGTACCGCCAAAGAAAAATATCATGGGATATCAATTGCCCGGTATAAGATACAAAGATCAGCCGTGGTTTCATATTGGAACAATGAGACCGCCAGTATATGCAACGATTGATATCTAAAGAACAATTTCTTTTTCTCGCCCCTGCGACCGTCACCCTCCCGCTCACTTCGTTCGCTTCCTCCCTCTGCCAAACCCATAGGGAGGTGCC
>WRER01000160.1 GCA_009779205.1 Methanobacteriota archaeon
CGTATAGTCTGTAATCCATACCATGTCTGCTATATCCACTATTACCACGACATGTCCGATAGCATTACCATCTGGATCCTGGAGGTATGAAGCCAGTGTTTTATAATGGCCACGTCCATGCTCAAATACAGATTCAGTTTCGCCACGTTTTAATGCTTTAATTGCACATTGTTCCGTATTGCAAATATTTGTCCCCCACCCACTACAATTCATCCCAAGCACATCCTCACGATGGAGATTACTCATGCTTTCGAGATTTTCATTGATATATGTCCACTTTTCATTCAGATCCGTGACAGAGATTGGAACAGGCAATGACTCAAGAATATTCCGATAAAAACGAGCTTTTTCTTCCTGTTTCTCTCCTTGTTCTAGTGCATTGTTCACAGCAAAGGCAAGATCTTTTAAACCATCAGAATAGCTACCAGGGTTTAATCTGGCATGTTCCCCTGCTTCTCTCTGGTCTAAAGCATGCTGAACAGCATTCAAAAATTCCTGCTCGGACGCATGAATCACATCCAACTGCTTTTTTAAATCTTCTATCTCTGCTATTAATTCATCATGCGATGCACGGCTCATATCTGGTATCATTTCCTTTCCTTTATCCCCTGGTATTTACAAATCCTTTTTTGTCGCAACGTGCTCGTGATCCAGGTACTGCATAAACAGTCGTTCATGATGCTCCCTCTCTTGTATTATCTTTTTGCTGCAAAACTATTTAGCATTTCATAATTGGAGTTTTATCTCTTTTTTCTAGGGTATTTTTCAGGTAATAAAATTCAGAAGACTGAGTATGCCTCTATCACGGCGTTGGAAATCGTTAAAATGCGGAAAACTTATTAGTAGCTGCAACAAAGATGAAGATGTAAATCGTTGCATATTCACCAGATTATGCACAGTCTGTAGGGGAATATCTCTTGTGGGTATTCCAAACCCTGTGGATTTACCTGCATTATGCTCATGTAAAACTTGGAAACATGGAAAGAGTAATGCCATGAACAGCGCGGAGAAATGAGTTAAGTCTAATTTGATTCTTTTATTCCAGATTGATTGACATGCTTAAGATTTTTCCTCCGAGTGGCTACATATTAGTGCATGCATGTAGTACAGTACTTCGAACAACACAATATATCAGAGGCGATCATATTGGCAAAAGTAGTAGAGGTTAGCCCAACAACCCGGCATGAGGGTCATACTAAAATCGTCATGAAAACAGACGATAGTGGTATCATCACTCGTGGTGACTGGTTGAGTCTTACTCCGGTACGTGGTATCGAGAAGCTCGCCGTCGGAAAGACAATGGACCAGGCACCAAAGATTTCATCCCGTGTCTGCGGTATTTGTCCAATTGCTCATACCCTTGCAGGAATTGGAGCAATGGAAGGTGCGATCGAATGTGAGATTCCACAAGATGCGTACCTTCTTCGTTTAATCATTCAGTGTTCAAACAGATTACACTCAGTTGCACTGCATAACATTCTGTCATTACCTGACATGTACCTTCCAGGAACTGACACAAAGATCAATCCTTTCACTCCTGAAGAACCAGTCAGAACCGTTGCAAAGCGTATTCAAAGACTGCGTGAGATCGGACAGACGATTGGTGAGATCGGTGGAGGAGAGGCTGTTCATCCAAGCAACCCCCGTGTCGGTGGTATGTACACGAATGTCACCGAGCAAGCAAAGCAAAAGATGTATGATCTTGCAAAAGAAGCTCTCCCACTTGCAATTGACCAGATGGAATTCATGATCTCAGTCTTTAAGAACTTTGAGAACCGTGAAACTGTTACCGTTGGTAAGACTGAAGTTGAGATGCCCAAGAACTTTGGATATCACGACCAGGGATACATGGCAGTTGATCCTGTCTTCTGTTCATCAAACCTTGACTTTGATCCAGTCTGGGACCCAGCCCGCTGGACAGATGTTTCCCCCTATAAATGGTATATGAATGAGGAACTTGAGATCACTGACTCTGATCCAGATTACCCAATCGGTGGCTCAATTTCTGCTGGAAACAAAGCATGGCCAGCAATGGAAGCTTGCCAGTCTGTACCATTGTATGATGGAAATGCTGTCGAGGTCGGACCACGTGCACGACTCGCCACGTACAAGAACTACGACCGTAAAGGTGCAATGGGTCTGCAGATCGCACGGCAGATGGAATATCCAGATTGTCTTTACACAATGTTCGATGCAATTGATGCACTTGACTGTAGTGGAGCAGTTATGCCACTGGCAGGCCAGCTCCCACAAGGCAATGGTGAAGTTCTCGGATGGAATGCCAACGAAGCACCCCGTGGAACTGATGTTCACCTTGCCCGTGTTAAAGACGGTCGTGTTACTGAGTACACACTGCTCGTGCCAACCACATGGAACTTCCCAACCTGCAGCCGTGCGCTGACAGGTGCTCCATGGCAGCTTGCAGAAGTCATCATGCGGGCGTACGATCCATGTGTCTCATGTGCAACCCATATGCTCGTCGTTGATGATAAGAATTCAATCGTAGCTGACAAGCTCATCAGTTAAACATATACGCTTTAGATTCATGTTGTTCGAAGAGATTGTGGTGTGCGGGTGTGGAAATCCCCTGTATGCTGATGATGGTTTTGGACCTGCCGTTGTGGAGGAGATTAAAGAGAAATACTCAGATCTCATCCCATCGAATGTCAAGATCATTGATGCTGGACTCGGAGCCCCCCATTTCCTTTTTAATCTCATTGGAGATTCTGATATGGTTCCCGTCAAACAAATAATTATTATAGATATTGCTGATTTTGGCGGAACACCTGGTCAACTCGCTCTATTAGATGTGAATGATCTTCCTCCCGGAACATATCGTGATGTGCATTCCTGGGATCTGACAGAGCCACTTCACAGATTAAAATCAACGATTGATATCACAATCATCGGATGTCAACCAAAGCGTGTAACAAAACCCGATTTTGAAATTGGGCTTACTGATGAAGTAGAGGCTGCGATACCAAAAGCAATTTCTCAATTATTTGAATTGCTTGGGGTTTATCATGGGACTTCGAGAGTGGCTATCTAAGATCTTTGGATCATCAGAAGAGTCAACAAAACAGAGTGTTTCCACCACCCCTCCTACTCAGGAGAAGAAATCTGAAACACCGACGACTCCTGTAAATCCAACAAGTGTTGAGAACAAAGAGAACAAAACAAAAAAGGAGGAGAGACTTGTGGCAGACAAGATAACTATCGGACATGTGCACATGAGTGGCTGTACCGGATGTTTGATTTCCCTTGCAGATAATTACGAGGGATTATTCACACTTCTGGACAACTACGCAGACCTTGTCTACTGCCTGACCCTTATGGATGTGCGAGATATTCCAAAAATGGATGTTGCACTTGTAGAGGGTTCAGTCTGTATTAACGATCATCACTCAATTGAGGATATCAGAAAAACACGTGAAAACGCAGCGGTTGTAGTTGCACTTGGTGGCTGTGCATCATATGGAAACATTACCCGTTTCTGCCGTGGTGGTCAGTGGAATCAGCCAGGACATGAAGGATTCGTTCCAATTGGAGATTTAATCAATGTTGATGTATATCTTCCAGGATGTCCACCATCACCACAGGCAATTCGA
>WRER01000161.1 GCA_009779205.1 Methanobacteriota archaeon
AGGAGTATATGACTGCGTTTACAATTGCACAAAAATATGAGATCGGGATGTGGAAAGAGCACTGACAATGAGAGAGGTTAATCGCCGTTCTCTTTCAACTCCCATGCGCGGCGGACAGGCTCTTTTCCGATTTCGCAGATATTATTATTGCCTCTTTTTTATAACATCGAATATCAACACCTCAACAGGAATCTCACATACCTCTTTTGTATGGAACGGGAATGATCTTCGCAGCGGAATCATCGCATGAAATCGTTCTCGAATTGTTGCACGTTTTTTTGTATATCGCTCAAGAAATGCAACAGATCCTGCATTGAATATCCCATAGACGACATCTGCGTGTGCAAGTGCACAATCGATAAACGGGCGATCAGCATGTGCATTCTGTGCTCCAAATGGAGGATTCATAAGCACAGTGTCATAATGCATTTGCAGACAAAGCATTTCATCCTCAAGTTTCAGGTGATGGCAGTTCAACACTACGGAAAGCTTCTGCGTATTATCTGAACAGATCTTTAAAGCCTTCCTATCGCAGTCATATCCATCGACATGTGCTGCCCCAAGTAAAGCAGCTCCAATGCCCAGGATGCCGGTTCCACATCCGAGATCACATATTGTCAGTTCCTCAATGTCACCTGCAAGAAATGCATGATGCACTATTCTTGCTGCAAGTGGGGCAGGTGTCATATACTGTTCAAGCGCAGGAGATGGGTGCTGAAAGTCTGCTACCTCTTCAAGCTTCATCTCAAGGCGGCGCAGTTTCATGAGAGCACAACCTCACAAGATCTCATCGATAGCATACTCATCCCATGTCCTGACGCCACACACGATCTGAAATTCTTGAGGAGAGAGAACAGGAGCATGAAATCGAGGTTGATCATCATATGCAAGCCGTGGGCATGCAGTATTGACATAACAGGGAAGTCCGATATTGAGAAGTTGATCTGGAGTAACCTCTTTCATAGATAGTAAGATCGTATTTGTGTGCAGCTCCATGAGTTGCTTTGCGAGAGCCATACGCTCTTGTCCTGATTTTGTAGATACGATGATACCATATCTGTCTGCTTCTTTTGCACGTTCAATCAGGGAAAATCGCTTTGTTAGAAATGGACGAGCCGTTACTTCTTCACAAGACATCATATAGGGATCACATGCGATGACTCGCGCCCCTGTTGCAAGATGCACTCCAAGTGCATGAAAGACCCCAGTTCCGATATAGAGTATCTCACGAACATCTCTACGTGCACCACCAAAGGAGCATCCGAGCACCTGACCTGCATATGGTGTCCTTTTTGTCGGATCACCGAGTACTGTTTCATATCCTTTTGTTTTGAGTATTTCTTGAACTGCTGGCAACATATGCACGTGCTGCACAGTTGTTACAAGGCCAATACGCCTCTCAGTCAAATGAGGCAGTGAAAGCAGGATCTGTTCCAGATTGAAATCTTGCTGGTAGAGTTCGTAAATAACATTTTCTCTCTGCTCAACGGGCGCATGTCCAATATGCACAAGCACGGTATCTGCATCAAGATATTGTACAAGATCGCATGCGCCATAACAGGGATCTCCTGAAAGTGTTACAGTATATCCTGCATGAACAAGATCTGGTATGATCTGTACAGCTGCTCGAATCAGTCCTTCTGGTGTTTGAAGTATGATGTGTTTTTTTCCCGTTTCTGCGACCTTTGAAAGAATAGAATCAACAGACAGCAAGCTAAAAACTCCGAACGACCTGGATTGAATCTGTTACCTCAATTTCATAGAGGATTTTATATGGATATTTTATATCAACAGGGCCTTTACTAAATACAAATCCAACATCAATCACTTCTGCTCCGATCTCTTCTAATGCATCAAGCAATGCCCGAGTCGTGCCTCCTGTACTGATAACATCATCCACAATTACTACCTTATCACCTGCTTTCACACCATTCAGGTATAAATCTCCCTTTGAGTACCCGGTTGTCTGAGATACGACAGTCTCTCCTGGCAGGCCGTATTGACGTTTTCTAACAACGATGAGCGGAATGCCTGTCGCATATGAGACAGCAGTTCCGATTGGGATACCCATCGCTTCACACCCAAGAATCCAATCCACTTCCGTGTCTGTATTTTTAAGATCCATTACCCGAACCAATCCCTCTGCAGCAGCTTGCAACAGAGCAGGTTCGATAGCCGGAATGCCATCTGTGAGTGGGTGTATGAAATAATTGTAGTCTCCTTTTTTTACAATGGGACAGGTCATGAGGGATTCATACAAGATATCTGCCATCATTTTCACCGTTTTGATACCGATTCGCTTTTCCTTTCAAGATTGCCTCTGCCTCCTTTTCGTTTGCATGATATCTATCCAGAGACTTGTACATAAGTGTATGGGTTTTTTCAAGAAAGATTATTTCATGGTTGGACTGTTTTCTACATAGATATACCCTGTTTTCGCCTGTGTTCCTGACAGCTCACCCTGTTTTCCAGTGAGTGAGACAGTCTAGAGTCCGGGCATGGTAGTTTTAGCACGTTTGCTTTCTTCTGACCAATTTTGTTGCCCCTGCCTGCCATGGTGGGCGTCTGACGCCATCTGCTCTTTCATTTGCTGAAAGCCCTTCTCCTGTTCTTCCCGAAGACGGCACGTGCGGAATCTCTTCATGCATCAAACTCCACTCTGTGGGTCATGACGGAGAACTTCACATCCCGCATTAGCCCAAAATGCAGCAATATGTTTCGATGCAAAGCGTGTTTTTTGAGGACATGTCACACTGGATGAAAACATTATTTTGGCTTGACTAAAAAAATAAACTGCAATTCGTGTGCAATATGGAAGAGGCATGATTCACAGTACATATGATGTGATCGTAGTGGGAGCAGGTCCATCAGGAAGTGCAGCAGCAAGAGCAGTGGCACAGGCAGGACTTCGTGTTTTATGTATTGAAGAACATGCAACGATTGGGTACCCTGTTCAGTGTGCAGGACTGTTATCAAATAATGCATTTAGTGAATGCAATGTTACAGAGGCATCTCTGCTCCATTCTGTCTCTGGTGCGACAATTGTTGCAGGCATGTCATCATTTTCATTTGATGCAAAAAAAACAAAAGCAGTTATTGTGGATCGAGGAGCCATGGATAGAGAAATGGCGATAGCTGCTGCTTCAGACGGGGCATCTTATCTTCCAAAATCGTACGTCTCTGCTATCAATCCTGCAAGAAAAGTAATTACAACACGGGGCCCGGAAGGAATACTGGAACTCGGGTATCGTGTATTAATCGCTGCTGATGGACCCAGGAGTGGTATTGCACGTCGGTTTGGTATGAGGCGAGCTCCGATGTACCTGTCTGGTGTACAGTGTGAGATCCTTTGGAATGGTGAACAGGAAAAGGTCACCATATATCCAAATGCATCTCCTGACTTCTTTGGATGGGTCATTCCAATAGGGAATAATAGGGCACGCGTTGGTCTTTGTGGTTTGTCTGATGTCAAAGATCGATTTTCAAGATTATACAAGATGATTGCTGAGAAATCGAATACAGCTTCAATGCATCAGTTTGTTGCAGGAACGGTTCCAATTGGCATCATGCCAAAAACCTATGGACAGGGTGTTATG
>WRER01000162.1 GCA_009779205.1 Methanobacteriota archaeon
GATTGATCAAACAAAAAAAGCATTTGTTCATGAAAACAGAGCATATATTCCTGTAAAAGATGGATACCCATATGACCTGAAACTTCCGCCACGGAAGAGAAAAGAGAGAGGGTTTCAAAAACTCGGAGATATTATTCTTTTTCATGGCCCATGCCCCACAAAAGCAGATCTTTTTTTTGTACTGCATGCATTCTCTCCTGCTGGTGTACTATGGGTTCATGGACATACAGGCATCACCAGGCGACCAGTTGTCTCATGCCTGTATGGGTATTCACATGAAATAACTCACAAAGAGGCTGGAATAGCGTACAGGTTCGATCCAAGCCTTGTCATGTTTTCACAGGGAAATCGACAAGAAAAGCGTCGTGTGGCAGAACAGGTCGTTTCAGGAGAGCGAACGATTGACATGTTTGCAGGAATTGGATATTTCACCCTGCAACTCGCAAAAATGGGAGCACATATCGAGGCAGTTGAGATAAACCCTGTTGCATTTCGATATTTGTGTATGAACACCAGCTTAAACGGCTTCACACACATACATCCGATATATGGAAACTGTCTCCATAATCTCTCTGGCATCTATGATCGTATTCACATGGGACACTTTGATGCCATATCATTCCTGCCAGCGGCACTGCAGCATGTACAGGCAGGAACAATGCTGCATGTCCATATGGTCAGAGGTACAGGCAGTGAAAAAGAGCAAGAGAGAATCAGAGCAATCCTTGATGACTCTGCTCTTGCAGCAGAACTCTCATGGCACCCTGTAAAGAAAGTACATCCACGGGCATGGCATATTGTATGTGATATCCACATCAGGTAACAATTCAGATAGTCATCTGCAACCGCTCATTATAAAGCGTCCTATACCCAAAATAAAGCGTACAAAACACTGACAGGCATGTTACGGCACAAATCGCAATGATAATAGCAATTTGATACAAAATAGACGTCATGGGCAGAGTTCCGGAAAGAATCTGCCCGGTCATCATGCCTGGCAATGAAACGACTCCCATACCGATCATAGAATAGATTGTGGGCAGTAAAGCCGTCTCAAGCGCCCGATTAACAAAGGGAATCAAAATTTTCTGCGGTGTCGCACCAATGTTTAAAAGTGAATCAATGCGACTCCGCTGTGCCTTTATACTTTCACCAAACACCCGAAGTCCCAGACTTACTCCAGTCATAGCATTGCCTATAATCATACCGCTAATCGGAATGGTGTATCTGGGATTAAACAGGCTTACTCCCACTACAGCCATAATGAAAAAAGCCACAATACAAAATCCTGTAACCGCCAAAGAAGCCCCCACAATTACCTTGAACCGCCTATTGATATCTTTATTGCTGGACAGCACCGTAAAGATGGCAAACCCGGTCATCACCAGCAAGTACAGCAGCGTGAACAGTGGATGTGGATATTCAAAAATATATGTCAACACCAGCCCAGCCAGTGTCAACTGCACCGTCATACGAAGGCTTGCCACCATCAACAGCTTGCTTTGGTTGATATTACACTTCTTCATAATAAGAAGCACGACAATCAACAATAGGTAAATCAATGCAAATTGCCACAAATTCAATGCGATGATCTCATTCACACCAACTACCTCCTGCAAGCGAAATCGTATAATCTGCGTAGGATTGCGCGAGAAGCTTATTATGCGAAACCACAATCAGCGTGATATTTTCCTCCTGACAAAACGTTTTGATGTTTTTCATCATCATATCTGCCGTTGCATCATCCAGTGAGCTGGTAGGTTCGTCCAACAAGAGAACGCTCGGGTGGAACGAAAGACAGATAGCTGTGAACACCCGCTGCCTCTCACCGCCAGACATAGTAATGCATGGAGCATCCAGGGGAACATCAGCAGCACATATTTTCAGGTAGGTATGTACTTTTTCCTGGCTGATAGGAAGCAAATCACGGTATTTGTAATATTCTGCGAAATTTTCCTGAATGTTTTCGTCAAAAAGAAAAGGGGATTGGCCACATAGCAACACTTCTCTGCGAAGTGCGATAGGATCATACCACTCAATGGGTTTGCTGGCATACAGAATTTCTCCTTCATCTGCCGAAATTACACCATTTAACAGTTTTAAGAGGGTGCTTTTTCCGCATCCACTTTCTCCGCAGATAAAGGTGACACAGCCTTCTGGTATTTCGATATCAGGATAGTGAATGATATTTCTGAAGATGACATTCCGTAATGAAAACAGCGGCATGGTACATTTCCTTCTTCTTAGAAAATATTTCGCATTGGTGGCGTTTTTTATATCATTACGTTGTGGAAGGATGATTTTTCGGCTTAAGACACATTAAAACAGAATCGTAACACATAAGGTACATGTCCATAAAAGTGTTAACCAAATTCTGATTTTGATTGTCATTTCCCGCCTTCAGAGCAGAGATATATGCTTCTCTCTCTTCACCTAGAAATAACATTGGAGGATATCCTTCTTTTGTGATCATGTGATTAAATATCTCTCTTCCAACTCTTCCATTTCCATCTTCAAAGGGGTGAATAGTTTCAAAATTCAAATGAAATAAAACTGCTTGTTCAAATGGATGATACTTACTTTGTAGTTTTGTATAGTAATCATTGATAAGATATTGTAACTGTTCTTCAATGAGAAGAGAGGGACACAGGGAGAAATCATATCCCAGAATCACAACATCATCATTTCTCCGAAATGCCCCCGGTCCAACTTCTCCGACCCCTCTCATGATGATCTCATGCAGTTTTTTAATGAAAGAAAGGGTTACTTTTCCTTTGTACACATTTCTGTACTCTAGCACTTTTTCAACATTATTCACCTCAAATACTTCTTTTTTGCTCTTTGCTTGAGGAATTACATCAAATTCAAGCAGATCATGAACCTGTTGCAAAGATAATGTATTTCCCTCAATCGAAGTTGTCCCATGAATGTATCTCATTCCAAATTGCCGTTTATATATCTCCTGCTCATGAATGAGAAGAAGGTCAAGAGAAATTTGCACTGCTACGCTGATCTTTTCAAATGCTTGCATCAATTCCACTGGGATGTATTGCAGTTCATAATAATCAGAAGCAAGAGTGACTCGTGCAACTTCTGCTTTTTCCACGATCTCGTTTATATGAGATGCAACAATGTGCTCAATATCTGATATGTTGGGGGGGTTTCCCTGGCATTTTATTCTGATACGCTTTTTTTTCCCTTTGAAGTAGATATCTTTTGAAAGATAGTACAGATCAGTACCTGTTCGATTTTCCAAAAACCACTTCTTCCAATACTCAGTCATGATACCCATACCATTGTGTGTAGAACTTTTAAAATGTATACAAAAAATCCACTACACAAACATAATTTTTACACTATGTTAAATATGGATAGTATATATAATCCATAATCTCTTATTTTTTGAAATGATCGTTGATTTATTTATATATGTGTTGATAAGTAATTATTATCGGTTGCGCATCAGACAATACAAAAGTGATCAAAAACCACTACACCAACACGCCTACCCCTCTGCCTGCCACCAGGAAAGCTCGGTAAAGTAAAAGAAAAGGAAAACCTCTTTTTAACTTTTTAAGTGAAGAAA
>WRER01000163.1 GCA_009779205.1 Methanobacteriota archaeon
TATATCTCAATCTTGAAAAGCTCTTGACTGAGTTGTTGCATGGGCGGATATCCTGCCCCTCTCCAGGATTATATATATGGCGTTGGATACACAGTAAACAAGATGAAGAAACGCGATATGGACAGAAAAATATCAAAAGTACACGAAAAAAACTTTGGTAAGCTGATGTTCATTTTATGTTGTACATCTATTCATCTGATACGTACACATACCGTCTCCACAACCCGATGAATGGAAAACGGCATCATGTAACACGTGTAAAAATGGCACACTAGCTTTTTACCTGTCCCTGTCATACACGTACATACGCTATGACGTATAAACAACGAAGTCTTCCTGCATATATTTTTTATTGTTCAGTTCTTATTATGCTCTGTATATCTCCTCTCTCTATGGCCCAACCAGGTGAGGAAAAGCAAGATGAAAAGCTGGTCGCAGAAGGAAATATGGCATTCAATCAGGGTAGATATACAGAAGCAATAGAGCTCTTCGACAGAGCTATTCAATTAAACCCAGATAACCCTGCTGCATGGTATAATAAAGGAGTTGCTCTGTTTATGGAGTCCGAGATCAATGAGGCACTTGCAGCATATGAAGTAGCCATCCAATTAAACCCAAAAAATGCAGATTATTGGTATAACAAAGGAAATGCTCTCTTTATGATTGACAGATTGGGAGATGCATTCGCGGCATATGATGTCTCAATTCAGTTAAATCCAGATGATGTCCTCGCCTGGATTGGAAGAGGAGATGTCTTATCAGCCCAACAGAGATACACAGAAGCGATAAATGCATACTCTGGAGCACTGCAACGTGAACCAAAAAGCATAGCTGCACACTTTGGAAAAGGAAACGCTCATTACAACAGAAATGAGTATCTCATGGCAATCAGTTCATATGACGCTGCTCTGCAACTCAATAACAAAGATGCCAGTTCATGGTACAATAAAGGAAATGCACAGTATTATCTTGGACAATATCAGGAAGCACTTCGAAGTTATGAGAACGCACTTGCATTCAATCCTAAAAATGCTGTTGCATGGAAAAATATAGGTCTGATATACGCAGAGCTGGACAGAAACACGGATGCAATAGCAGCATATAATAAGGCACTTGAACTGGATCCAAGCAGTGTGCAAACGCTTGTCAACCTTGGCCATGTCATGACTGAGATGGGTAGCTATGGTACCGCTATCGAAGCATATGAACGTGCATTGAGACAAGATCCTGATAGCCCTGAGGTTTTGACAAGCATTGGGAATATGTACACCTATAATCAGCGTGACCACTATGACGAAGCAACAAGGGCATATGATAGGGCACTCCAGCTCGATCCAGCTTCCATAGATGCACGAACAGGCAAAGGGTATGCATTACTGGCACTCGGCAGACATGATGAAGCACTCGCAACCTTCGGACTTGCCATTGCAATGGAGCCGACAGCAGCAAATGCTTGGGTTGGAAAAGGCCTCGTACTTGAGGAAATTGCAGATTTTCGAGATGCTAAAATTTCATTTGAGACTGCTATTCAATTAAATCCCTACAATATTGATGCATGGAATCAAAAGATCAAACTTTCAGATGATCCAAGGGATGTAAATGCCGCAATAACAGTGTTTGAAGAAGTACTAAGGCGAGAACCAGGTAGCCCACACGTACGTGACATATGGAATAAGAAGGCAATGCTTCACGAAATGCGTGGGAGTATAGAAGAGGCACTTGCCACATATGATCAGGCACTTACGTATCATTCAGATGATCTCTCTCTTCTGCTTGAAAAAGCAGCATTACAAGCTCGATCTGGAAGTATGGATGGTGTAAATAAAACACTTGATCATCTTCTCCAGATCTATCCAAACAATACAGGGGTGCTGTTTAGTATTGCTTCTATGTTTGAACGGGAAGGACGGCGGAGTGACGCACTGTATTGGTATAGCGAGTCACTTCGAATTGATCCAAACTATACATTAGCACAATCGGGATATGAGCGGACATTACCACAAAACCCTGCACAAACACCATTATCTCCATATACCATGCTGTATGCAATGCTTGCAGCTCTTGGAGTGGTGAGAATGTATTCAATAAAAAGGAAGTAGAAGATGAATCAACTCCTTTTTTTTCTGACAATCCTTGTATTAGCCTGCAGCTGCAGCAGTGTTGTCGCTTCTGATTACGAAAACATAATGCAGAAAAACAGTCAGCTCGGAACATTCAATGTATCAGCCCTCTCTGCACAGATCATTGCGACTGTACAAGAAGGAGAAACAGAGATAAAAGAAGATATAACTGCACAGAAAGATCTTGCAACCACTCCTGCATATCGTTTATTTACATTGCAGCGTGATTCTACAAGATACGCAGAAAGCATAGCCATAGAAGGGTATGAGGGATCATTACTGAACTTTCTCTCAATAGACGCTGATACAATCTGTTATTTCTGTATACCACGATCCAAATGGCCATCCCCAGAGTGATGTGCAATAGATTTCCTCGGAAACTATAAAATGAACCATGAAGAAGATGAAAAACCCTATACAAGGATAGGGCGACCCGTATGCAAAAACACTATTTTCGTGTCTTTCGTCTTTTTCGTGGTTAGAATACAAGAGAACTTTTTTTGCCGATATTTGTATGAAACCTGTTTCCGAGGAGGTCTAATGTACAATGCGCAGTGCACAAGTCACAATTAGGGGTTGTAAATGGTGAATTGAATTCAATTGTGCACTGTTTATACGTGAGGCAAGCTATACGTATCTCCACATGGCGCGTTCAGGCTTTGTAACTGGGCAGATTCGGTTAGAAAATAATGTAATATTGACGACTCGGTTGGATCGAGAGTTCGATCTCATTCTTTCTCTTCAAAAAGCCCTGTATCATGCACGAATATTTACTCATCCTGATATGATAGCAGCCGAACTCACGAGAGTGTTTCAGGTTGTTGGCATCGGCAAGACTGAAAAATCCAGAGATATATTTGTAGACATTGATGCAGTGGATGAGGTTCTAAGCATCAGCGTTCCTGTTTATAATGAAGAAACAGTTGTGTATGCAGCGACATTTAAGACATTCCTTCGTGCCCGTCCGGATCAGGTGAAAGGTCAGTGGAATAAAGCAATAAGTAAGATTCGGGAGGAACGCAACGCAATGAAAGCGGAACACCAAGGAGATGAGGTGGGAAGGAATGAGTGAATATACTACTGTTACGTGTCAAATTCATCTGGAAAATGGGATTTATCTCACAACGATGATGAATGAGAAACTGGGGATTGTGTATCAGTTACAAAACGCAATCTATCCATGCAGAGTGTATGCTGATCCTGATATGGTTGCTGCACTGATAGCAGAAAACCTTACAATCTGGAGTATTGGGACTCGTGAGACTGAATGGGACATGACTGTTAATATTGATGCACATGAGCGATTTTTGAGTATCACGGTAAAAAATGCTGATTCTGTATTAGCAAAGGTGTATGAAGGAACATTTGAACATTTTCTGACGATTGCACCCGGAGAAGTGCATATGCACTGCAATCTTGGGAGTGAATCATAAGTTACGCCAGATCAATAA
>WRER01000164.1 GCA_009779205.1 Methanobacteriota archaeon
CCGGGTTCATGGGAGGGTATAGGTATCAGAGGATTCTGCATAATATGGCAATTCCAGCAGGTTTTCTCTTCTCCACGGCCTGTATCTTTTTAAGTCAAATAATAAATCTCATTGTGCCTGCTCGTCTTGGAGACCTTGTTCGGATCATTCCCATCCACCATGAATACAAGGCAACTGTGTCACAGGGTCTATCATCCATCGCGATCGAACGGTTGTTTGATATTATCACTATTGCCCTGCTTGGGCTTATCGCGGTCGTATTCATGATCGATGTACCGGTCGAATTTGTGTCAGTTATTGTAATTACCCTCGTTGTGGCAGGAATTGGATTGCTTTTTATTTTGATATCAAAAGAGTGGACAACGAACAATCGATACCTTGGATTTGTGCTGAAAATGCTTAATGAGATACGGGAAGCATCACTCAGTCGTCAGGCAATAATGATGCTTCTTGCAACATCGGGCATCATCTGGACATTAAATACCCTTGTCTGTTACTCTGTTGCACTCATGTTCAATGCTGCAATACCATTTCATCTTGTGTTGCTCGCAATTGTGACAGGAAATCTCGTAAAGGCAATTCAAATAACACCGGGAAGTATTGGAACATATGAGCTTGCACTTACTGCAATATTTGAACTTGGAAAAATTTCTGTTGCAACTGCAACAATCGTCAGTGTCATAAATCATCTCATCATAAATCTCATATCGCTCATTGGTGGAACAGTCTCGATCCTGTATTTTGGAACATGGATCATTCCACATATCACAGGTCTTGTGAGAGAAAAATTGTTTAACAAACTATAAATGTAAAAAGATGATTTCCAAGGAGGTCTACTCAGTTATTCCATTTTTATTCATGTAGGAGGCGATCGATCTCTTCTATTTTTTCTTTTACCATAATGAGGTCTTCATCAATATACAGCGCCTTTTCAAATGCCAAACGTGCAGCCTCCAGATTTCCCATTCGCTCGTATACTGCGCCAAGATCCAACCAGGCTACTACGGAATCAGGATCATACTCTGCACGTTTTACAAATGCATGTAAAGAGGCCTCTTCATCTCCCATGTCCAGATATGCTACTCCGAGGTTGCGCCATGCAAGTGACAAGTCTGGTTGAATGCGTAGTGCTTCCAGGTACGCTTCTATTTCTTTTTCATATTCTCCAGATAATCCATATGCATACCCAAGATTGTACCAGATCTCAGGATCATCTGGTGTAATGTCCAACGCATGAAAATAGGCTTCTTCTGCCTGATCATATTGTTCAAGGCTTCGAAGTGCAATGCCAAGATAGTTCCAGGCGGAAGCATTTCGTGGATCCAGCAAAATAGCCTGTTCATATGATGCGATTGCATTTTCGGCAAGTCCAGCTGCGTAATACATGGATCCAGTAGCAAGGAGCTCTTCAACTTCATCACGATCTGAGGTACCTGCTCCCTCATCCGCATAGACACCACTACACAAAATAAGTGCACAAAAGCAGAGACCTATCAGGCAAGTGTTACGTACAATGGTCAATTTACAATTCACAGCGCATAATTGGATGTCAAACAAAAAATAGTTGCTCACTCACATCTTTACTTTGTACCCTTTTGATATCAGCACTTTTCGAGCTTCTTTGTGCCATACAACATCTTCTTTCGCAGGAATATCTGCGAGGATGGTATCATACAGTTCTTTAAGAGATGGGTCTTCTGTTGAAAGTGTGCGTTTTGTACGAATTTTTCCAGCAACCGAACCGTCAGGATGAAGAATTAACATGACATAGCACTCAAGTGTTTTGCAGTGTGATGGCATGGCTGTATATGCAAGACAGATCCAGGTAGTCTCGCTCTCCTGGCGCAGAAATGGACAGGCATCTGGATATTGGTTAAAAACGGCGCGATCTGCAAATGCATCATCGAGATCTGTTGTACGTGGTGTGTGTATCTTCTCGCCTGTGATTACACTTTTTCCACGAATTTCAGTAGGCGTGAGCTCTTCGATAGTGATGGAACGACCAAGCGTTGTACAACACTTTCCACATTTATAACAGCGAAATGGCATGATTATCACATTCCTTTTTTAGTTTATACCCTTGTTTTCTACAATACTAACACAAAGTTGTACGGATTTTTGCACCTAGTTGGTACAGATTTGTGTTTTGCGAATACTCACTATAGAAACTCCACATAAGCCAGAGGTTGCGTGTCGAAAATCCCTGAACACCAGGGAACTCCTTTTGCAGTTCTTTAGATACTTCCACAAGCAGGGTCATACACCTTGTTTACTTCGGTTTTTTGATTAAATAAGCTTAATAACTCCATGCTTTGGTTCCATCGCCTCTCCACCACGAAGCATCGCCTTTATCTGGGCATCGATATCTTCTCGCTGCACGCCTTTTGCTACAATCTGGGAAATGACATCTTCTATCATCGCACGACCGTCAGGATCTGCCAGCGCTCTGATCGTCTCTTTAATAGTTCTAATCAAATCACGTCGTGCTTTTGGAATGCCTGTTGTAACTCTGTCAATATCAAATGTACCGGTTCCTGGATCATATGCAACCTGACGAAGACACATATCAACAATCCGAATCACTCGCTCTGCATCAGCTTTCTCAATGGTATTAGAGAGTCGAAGTCTGGCACTTGCTTCTGCAAGTCGAACAATAGCCTCAAGCTGCCGTGCTGTTACTGGAACTGGTTTATTTGGATCTGCAAGACTTCGAAGCTTCATATAGTATGCGCTGATCTCATCGTTGGCCTCAGCAGAGAGTCGTGGGAAGCACTTTCGCTTTGCATATGCCACGTATTTGCGAAACAGAACCGGATCAATATCAGGAAGTACCGGCTTTAAAAACTCTTCAATGTACGCATCATCGATCCCTTCGATCGGAGAATGGCGATGTTGCTCGATCAACTCTCCAATGGAGTGTGCTTTTAGGATATGGCCTGCAATGGCATTATCACGTGTGGACTCAGGCTTATCTGTAAGTACAAATAAGAGATCGAATCGGGAAAGAAGAGAAGGGGGCATGTTTATCTGATCCCCAATCGGGACGAATTCATCGAATCTTCCAAGCTTTGGGTTTGCTGCACCAAGCATTGCACAGCGTGACTTGAGCGTTGCAGTAATACCGGCCTTTGCAACACTGATAGATTGCTGCTCCATTGCTTCATGCAGAGCACTCCTATCATTCTTGTCCATCTTATCCATCTCATCGACGCAGGCAACCCCCATATCAGCCATTACGAGTGCACCTGCTTCAAGCGTCCATCTTCCATCTCCAAATTCATCTTTCACTGCTGTCGCAGTCAGTCCTGCTGAAGTCGATGATTGACCACTGGTATAGATAGCACGCGGAGAAAGACGTACAACATAACGCAGGATCTGTGATTTTGCAATACCAGGATCGCCAATTAAAAGGATATGAATATCCCCTCGAAGGCGTGTCCCATCCGGCATTGATTTTGCAATTCCACCAAATAATTGAAGACCAATTGCTTCTTTTACATCATCTGAGCCATAAATGGTTGGCGCTATCGAATTTGCTACTTTTCGGTATATCTGAGGGTCTGA
>WRER01000165.1 GCA_009779205.1 Methanobacteriota archaeon
ACGGGTTATGAGCCCGTCGGGATATCCTAACTACCCCACCTCGCTTTTAGTTTGAGATATAAGATTTGACAGAGGCGTTATTTATATTTTTCTAAATTCTTAATGAATTTTGCGTTTGTGTTCCATTATATATTTAGTTGTATGTTCTGCTCAAAGTATGCAAAAAACAATACTGTTGCTATCCCACATTACTATATGACAGAAAACTCACCATACACAAATAGTATCGTAATTACATTACTTTTCTTTGCGATCATACTCTTCTCAACATTTTTTTCATCGGATGGGATGATCGGATCTTTCTTTACAGGAGCCATCGAAGTTGCTCCTTTTGTGCTACTAGCACTTTTTTTTATGGTCAGCAAAGATTTTCCAATATTCCGCCGTATCGCATATCTCTGGGAAGTATTGTTCATCATTTTTCTCACGATTGCAGTATGGGGAGTGAGCCTCATCGCACTTGTTCCATCTGATATTGTACTTGCAGAAAACTTCGATGCTCTCGAAGGAGATATAGACCTTTTTGTTAGCATCATCATTATAAGTATTGGGGCATTATGCACAGCCTTTCTTTCCGGAGCCTGCCTGTTGCGACAAGTTGCAGAAAAAGTTGCATTATACATTCCAATAGATCCTGATTCAGATCTCCACAGAGGAGGGCTTGCCATTATCGTGGCCCTCATCCTCCTCCCATTTATATCACTGGCAGGAACTGGTATGCCAATTCTTCTTTCAGAGGCTCATCTTCAGGGAATGGCAGGCGCAGAGTCAATGTCTTCGCCATTCACAAGTCTGGTATCACTTGTATGGATAGTCATTGCATCTTTTCTCATTGCAGGCTTGTTTACCGGGAAAACATTGCCAGAAACGCTCCAGAGGCTTGGACTTGTAAGACCAACAGGAGAGGAAGTAGGAATTGCCTGCGGAACAGGGGTCGCATTGGTTGGAGTATTTCTAGCAATTGACTTTGTAATTAAAATGATATTTACAACTCTTGGATTGCCTACGACAGCGCTATATGAGCAGCAACTCATGCTTTTGTTTGCCGGAGCATTAACAATTCCCGGTGCAATCATCATGTCAATTGTTGCAGGATTTGGGGAAGAGATATCGATACGTGGTTTAATTCAACCCAGATACGGAATTATTCTTGCGAGTCTGTGTTTTGCAGCATTACATGCATTTCAATATCATTGGGATGGAGTTCTTTCGGTGTTTTTTATTGGATTAATCTTTGGCTGGATGCGAACACGGTGGAATACAACAACAACTGCAATCAGCCATACTATCTACGATTTAGTCTATTTTTCACTCATAATGGCAGGAGTTGTTGGAATCATATAAGCAAACGTCAGAAGCGAGAAAAAAGCGATAGGAAGTGTAAAAAAGTGATACACTGGCTGTTCAGTCGTTGATCTCACGCCTCTGTATGCAAGGCATCACGAAAACGACACAGGCCATCTTCCAAACTTACCCGGGGATTCCAGTCAAGGAGGCTTTTTGCTTTTGTAATATCTGGAACACGTCGAGTGGGGTCATCAGGAGGCATTGGTTCAAATACATATGATGAGGTAGATTGAGTTAGCTGAATAATCATATCTGCAAGCTCTCGAATCGTTATTTCCACAGGATTTCCAATATTAACTACTTCTCCACGGGCAGCAGGGATCGTACACAACCGAAGCAACCCTTCGATCTGATCCGTAACATAACAAAAACTTCGAGTTTGAGTGCCATCGCCAAAAATAGTGATCGGTTCCCCTTTGACTGCCTGATCCATGAATCGCGGAATTACCCGGCCATATAAGCCATCTGCACGCATTCGTGGGCCATATGTATTAAAAATTCGTGCAATCCGAACGTCAATTTCATGTTGACGAAGATATGCCATGCACAGTGCTTCACCAGCACGCTTTGCCTCATCATAACAGCCACGAATGCCAAGTGAATTGACATTGCCACGATATGTTTCAGGCGTTGGAAAGACCGAAGCTTCACCATATGTCTCGCTTGTAGAAGTAAAGAGAAAATGTGCACCATGACGTTTCGCAATTCCAAGAGCATTCATCGTGCCAAGTGTATTGGATTTCATGATCTGGATCGGGTATGGCACAAACTCAAATGGCGAAGCACGTGAAGCCAAATGCATGACATAATCTACAGGAGTAACGAAATCAATTGATTTTGATATATCATGATTCAGGAAACTGAAGCGATCATTACCTATCGATTTTAAGTGTTGTACAGCCTCCATTGTACCACTGGCAAGATTATCAATGCCTATTACCTGACCATTCAAACTAAGGATCGATTCCGCGAGCCAGGAACCGAGAAAGCCTGCAACTCCAGTAATCAGGACTCGCTGACCGTCAAAAGAGTGGGGAATGCACTGTATAATCTGCTCAATATCGCGTGTACGTTGATTTGTACCTGTCATCGTGAATCCTCGTTTATTTTTTACGAGCAAGAGCATCGGAGATAATGGTGCCAAATATCGGGTGCATCATAGTAAGTTCAAGGTTTGATCGCATCCATCCAGGTTTATCACCAATATCATATCTCGTACATGCAGTTATAAGACCAAGGGGATGATCGAGCTTTCGAAGCGCATCAGTGAGCTGGATCTCTCCTTTACATCCAGGTTTAGTCTCGGCAAGGAGAGAGAAAAGATCAGGAGTCAGGAGATATCTGCCAATAGCACCAAGGCGGGAGGGAGCAGCCTCAAGAGATGGTTTTTCTATGATATCCGAAATCTCATAAAGGGTCTCTGTCATTTTTTCTGCTGCAATAATGCCATAATCTGAGACTTTCTCATCAGGAACTTCTTCAACAACAATAACAGATCGTTCATGTGCAAAATATGCATCTATCATCTGTTTTGTGCATTCATCTGCCTGAGCATGAGGCACACAGATCGTATCACCCAGAAGTACGGTAAATGGCTCATCACGGCAATGATATTTTGCATGTAAAATTGCATCTCCAAGACCACGCTGTTCTTTCTGACGAATATAATGAATATTTGCGAGATCTTTAAGAGCCTCGCTTTCACGAGCAAGTTCTGTATCAGAACCAGCACGTAAATGAAGATCGAGTTCAAGTGATGCATCGAAGTGATCCTCAATAGCGCGTTTATTACGTCCGGTAATGATGAGAATGTCATCGCAGCCCGAACGCACAGCTTCTTCAACAACATATTGGATGACAGGCTTGTCAACAACAGGCAGCATCTCCTTTGGTTGTGCTTTAGTCATTGGAAAGAAACGGGTGCCCCAGCCAGCAGCAGGGATAACAGCCTTTGTGATAGATGTCATAGATGGATCTGACAGATAGAAGATAGAGAGTTGTATTATTCGTGAGCCGAATCCGTTTTGAAGACACATGACATAATGGTCGTGGATAAACTTGCTATAACATGTTGGATGCCACGAATATTTTAATACACACAATACTCCGTCACTAAGAGCCAATCCCTAAGGGATTATCGTTAATTAAATGTCTACCCATGAGGCATAAAAGTAAGCGATGAAGAATTCGTGTCGACAAATAT
>WRER01000166.1 GCA_009779205.1 Methanobacteriota archaeon
AAGAAAAGCAAAGAACTATCTGATCAGTAATCTCTCTAATATTCATTATTCATATCATAGAGGATATCATGGACAATCAACAATCATTGAATCTGCCACATGTGTTAACACGCTCTTCTGAGCGTGACGAAACACTTGTCATTGCAGGAGCCATCACTGGAGCCCTTATTGGTGCATCAACCGGGCTTATCAGTGGAGCGCTGGTAAGTGCAGGAAGCAGCACAGCTATTGGATCCATGACTGGAGGTGCAATCGGTGGTGCAGCAGGTGCAGCAGTGGCAGGAGAAGTCGCAGAGCGTCTTTATCCTGTGCTTACAAAACCTGCTTCATCACTCGGGGGATTAATCGGTGCATCTGCTGGTGCAATGGTCGGTGGATCCTTTGGTGCAGCGGTAGTCACTCCTGTCGGAACCGTAATGATCGCAGCCACCGGACTCATTGCCGGAGCTGCTGCAGGTGCAACTGCGGGAATAGCTGTTGATCTCCTTCTTCACCCATCTAAAGAGAAGTTAGACGCAGAAATAATATAGGAAAGAGAAGTCACGAAATCTAGTTTTTTGATCTGAAAAATCCTCAAATCCACAATTTCAAGTACGGAATGTGGGGTGTAGGAAGGAAGATTGTAAAAAAGTGTTTTATGTGTCGGATGTTTCAGTGCTCATCGCGATAGCATCATCAGAAGAATCCTCCCCAAAAGTAAGATCCAACTCAGTGCTGTGTCCACTTTCAAAGATAAATGTCTGATCTGCAAATCGATCTCCAATACTGAACCGAATAACAGCAGTGCCATCAATGAGTTCTTCTGGAACAGGGGCAACGATAAGACGTATGTCAAACGTTCCTGTACCGCCGTATACGCCAGATTCCTCAGTTATAATTGAGCCTGCTACCCTATCGCCGATATATGCATTAATCTCAGTCTCAGCAGGAGCCGGAATACCGTCAATTGCAACAGTCCCATAGAATTCACAGGGGAGAACTGGAGAAGATGCTGCAACTCCAGAGACTCCAAGACAGATGAAGAGGGATACAATAAATAAACATGTTTTGCATCTCATAAGAACATCAAATATTATACAATAGAAAAAGTCGTGGTAAAATTACCACGTCCACAATAATCTCGTTTACAATTCAATACTCCACTATTCCATTACCATCCTGATATATCAGCCGGCAGATGAACCGAGTGCAGATTTGCTACGATATCTTGGAAGCTCATGAATTGAGAATCGATAGTCGTTCTTAAATCCACATTCCCAATGGAACCAGGCATGAACGGGAAACTATCAGACCAAGCCCCTCCGGAGAGTGGGTTTCTGACTTGAGCCTTGTACCAATGCTGATAATTTTGAGGTTTAATCCAGAAAGTAATTGGAACACGTTGCACTGCAACACGTGGCACTGCTCCTGAAAGGACGGTGGCTGAGCCGGTATTGTCCTGGTTTTTAATCGCAGAGTCATCGTACGGGATCTGATCTGCCCAGTGCGGAACTTCGATGATCAGCATATCAGAACCTGCTGGATTTCCAAAAGTCCCGAATGTATGCACAGTATATGGATTCATTGGATTACGTAAATCAACGCCCTCAGTTGTTGCAAGGATCATATCTCCGTTACGCAGTGGGTATCCATTGAACTCAGCCTTTCCATAGAACCTGTGTGGAGCAGTATTTGGTGTTGGTGTCGGAGTTGGCTTGATCTCCATTGTTTCAGGTGGAGGTCCAACGAGCAGCATGACTTGAACCATTTCTCCTGCCCGGTACGGGATAGAAGCATGATACACACCTCTTGGATCATCTGAAAGATGAATTAATGCAGAAGCCGGTCGTTGCCAGAATGCATCCCAAACCTGGAATCGTATCTCCGTACCCTCAGGAATACATGAATTCTGAATTGTCAGTTTTTCATGATATGTACCAGAGCCAAATGACACGGCATTTCGCAGTGTAAGTGGATTTGTCGGACTTGCTGCATCGTATCTATCTACAATCGCTTCAACCATTCCACCCTGCTGAATGGGAGTGAGATAAGTCGTCAGATCCTCACCAAGCAACCTTGCTTCTGCGATTTGGGCATCATTGATGTTATTAAAGAACACAGTACCCCATATCTGCATCGGAATAGTTGGAACGCCATCATTACACCCAGATACTGGGATTGAAGCTGGTGGAATTGTTGCTACAGGTGTTGGAGTTCTGCTCATAACTGCAAGCTCAATCTCTGTATTCCTACCTGGTTGAAATGGAAGAAATGTTTGCCAGTCTTCACCAACAATTCGCACAAATGCTCGTGATTCTCTGTGAATTGAGTCCCAGACCCAAAATTCAATGCGGGTTCCTTCTTCAATTCCCTGAACCTCAAGATTTGGCCACAATGATTGTGGTCTTCCAAAGAAACCAAGTCCGGTTGTAACAGGATTGTTTGGACCGGAAATAGAAATTCCACCGACTCGTGCCTCTACATGGCCTCCTGCCTGAATAGGTTCATCGTACATTTGTACACCGCCCCAGAATGTCTGAGCAAATGCTGGAAGTTGGCTTGAATCAACAGGAATTACAGTTGGCAGAGGTGTTTGAGTGGGAAACGGCGTCCAAGGTTCTGTTGGCCGTAATGTTGGTATTACCGTTGCTGTTGGCGTTGGCGTCACATCTGGTGGCACGGTATACGTAGGTCCGGGAATACTCGTTGGAATTGGAGTCAACGTTGCCGTTGGAGACAAGGTTGGTACTGGAATCGCAGTAGGTGTTGGAGAGCTGGTCTGCGTTATTGTTGGGAGTGGAAGTATGTCTGGAGCAAGTCCAAGAGATAAAATCATCTGGGTACTTCTACCAGCAACATAAGAGATTGATTGCTCAGCTTTTTGACCGTCAATCCAGAATTCAATGACATTGTTTTGTTCTAGAACAGAATTGTCAACCACAACTTTTAGACGCTGATCAAAAGTACCAGGACCTCCATAAACGCCCAGCTCTGTCGTAACAATCCTGCCATAGACAGCTCCTCCGATTTTAGCCTCTACAATAGTGGCAACAGGAGCCGGTTCTCCGTGAATATACAAAGGACCATAAAATTCACTGGGGAGAACAGGTGTGTCCGCAGATACACTGACAAATGCGCTGCATGCTATTAAAAAAAAGAGCAGAGTAGCCGTGTATCTGCAAGCTACAGATACTGGTACCATTGTGTTCACGCACCAATAGCTGCCAGTGTACCCGGCTCATCCATGAAAACCCAGTATCCAAGGGTTGGATACATGAAGCTGTTTTCGTACTGGCCACCGTTCGCAATCATTGGCTCCCACTGTTGGTTTGCAGCGTTCCAGCTATGGACATAGACCCAACCATTCCTTACAGAACTCATGGTATCTTTGGCTGTTGCCGGAGTGGTGCCGGTAAATCCAATGAGTGACCATCCATTCGGCAAGTTCCTGCTTGGAGGAATTGCAACTGGATCATTCCTGAATTGCAATGGAACACTTGTTGTGCTTGTAGCATAGATCCAGTATCCATACAGTGGTTCGATAAC
>WRER01000167.1 GCA_009779205.1 Methanobacteriota archaeon
AGTACAGATCATGTACAACAATGAGCAATAACACTAAAAAAGCCTTCAGAGAGATTGCAATTCTTCGCATCGGCCATCGCCCGCAGCGTGACCAGCGAGTCACCACTCATGTTGGACTCACTGCACGTGCGATGGGATGCAGTGGCATGTATCTCGCTTCAAAAGATAAGGGAATTGTACAGAGTATTGCAGATGTACAAGATCGATTTGGGGGCAGCTTTTTTGTAACTGATGACATTGGATGGAAATCCTGTATAAAAGAGTGGAAGGCTGCAGATGGCATTGTTGTTCATCTCACGATGTTTGGACTGAATCTTCCAGATCTTGGTACTGAACTCAAAGCACGTCCTGAGAAAATGCTTATTGTTATTGGTGCAGAAAAAGTCCCGGGTGAGGTCTATGAACTTGCAGACTACAATATCGCGGTCAGCAATCAGCCTCACTCTGAGATCTCAAGCCTTGCGATCCTCCTGTATCATCTGTATGGAGATAGCGGTCTCACTCGCGAGTTTTCAAATGCTCATCTGCGAATCATTCCATGTGCACATGGAAAACAGGTTATAGCAGCTACAGATGCATTTGATGTTGAGGAAGTACAGTGAGACCTCATCCCAAAACCCTTCTTGTTGCAGGCTTTGCAACTCGCCATGTTGCTGCTTCTGCTCATCGTGCGGGATATACCGTCTATGCTGTAGATTGTTTCTGTGACTCTGATCTGTATGCCTATGTCAAAGATGCGGATAGATTTTTAGAATGTGAAGATTTGCCACACATTATTGCTCTTGCCTGCCAAAAATGGGATATTGATGGCATTCTTGTAACTTCCGGGGCTGAGAGTATCACTGTCGATGCCGCCCCCGTATTTGGTTCCAGTGCAGAATGTGCAGCAAGATTTTGTGATAAGCAACAGATACAACATTTCTTTGAAGAGCATGATATTCCAAGACCAAAGCAGATAGATTCTGCATCCATTGAGCCTGGCAAGCAATACCTTCTAAAACCTCTGGTGGGAGCAGGTGGTTGGAGAAATAGAGCAATTCACTCCCAGACTGATATAGATGAGTGGGTCCTTGAGTTTCAAGCACCATTTATTCTGCAAGAATATGTGTCTGGCATTCCTGCATCTGTTTGCTGTGTTACAACAGGGAAGACAGCACGTGCGATTGCGCTTAATGCCCAAATTATGCGTGACGATCCACTGGCGCCATTTGGATTTTCAGGCTCATATACACCATTTATCCATCCATGTTCTTCGCAGATACTTCACCTTGCGGAGAAGATAGCTCTTGCAAGTGGCTGTATTGGCATTATTGGAATTGATTTCATTGTTGGAGATGAGATCTGGGCCATTGAAATAAATCCCAGATTTCAGGCAACATTGGAGACGGTCGAACGAACAACCGGCATTAATCTCGTGCAGGCACATATTGATGCATGTAATGGGATAATTTATGAGTCGATTCCATTATCGCCAATATATCAAAAAACATGCATCAGGCGCATTATGTTTGCGGACAGGCATATGACGTGGCCTGCTTCTTCTAAAGCACAGAACCCACGAGATGATCTCATGCGATTTTCAGATATTCCACAGCCTCAAACGATATTTGAGCCTGGAAATGCTGTGATATCAATGTATGGGACTGGAACAGATCTGACAACTGCTGAGCAGGATCTCCATACATCTATTACTATAGTTCACCAATACATACAGTAAATGAACACAATGAAGGAGATCTTGGACAATCAGGCCATGTCCACATACCTTTGCCGCCTCATTGGAGATGAAGGAATAGCTCTTCTTGCTGCCTTTCCTGAAGGAAAAGAGTACAGTGATGAAGAACTTGCAGATATGACACAAATCAATCTCAATACTGTTCGTCATACTCTGTACACTCTTTATGAGCGCCGTCTTGCGGAATATCGCAGAATAAAAAATAATGAAACCGGCTGGCTTACCTATCTATGGCATCTGCTTCCACATAATATCAATACTGCCATTGAGAACGAACTTGAGGTCGTGCTTGAAAAGTTGAAGAAGCGTGAGCAGTACGAAGCTACAAATGACTTTTATATCTGCAAAGTGTGCGGTGCTACCCTGACATTCAATCAAGCTCTTGACTATGAGTTCAAATGCCAGCATTGTGATATACAGGTAGCCCATTATGACAATGCGTTGCTGCTTAGCGCACTCTCAAAACGTGTTGAGGAGATGTCTGAGGTACTAGGGTAATTCAAAACCACGTATTGATACGCAGATGATTCCTTCAAAAACTGAATGTTTATGCTTGCTTTATGCAGCAGGGTGTTCCCAGCGTGTCATTCACCACTCTATAGTGGTCTGTGAGCTTTCCCTTCGCATTGCAGATTCCATTAATTCAAAGACTCCCAACCTTGTATCTGTCTCTCACATTGAGATCGGTGCTCTTCTGCATGATATCGGAAGATCTGCGTTTCATTCTATTCATCATGCATGTGCAGGAGCTGCGATCTGCCGATCACATCAGATCGATTCGAAGATCTGTGATATCGTACTTCACCATATTGGAGCAGGGCTTATCAGTTCTGAAGCACGAGATCTGGGACTTCCTCCTGTTGATTATATGCCGGTATCTCTCGAAGAAAAGATCGTCGCCCATGCAGACAACTTGGTTCTGGGAAAACGCATTGTCTCAATTCAACAACGAATTGAGCATGCAAAAAACGCGAATCTCTCACCTGCCGCAATTACAAGAATGGTTGATCTGCATAATGAAATAAATGAGCTGTGCATGGTCCCCATCGAGAAATTGGGAATGAAAAAAGCAATTCTCAAAAAGCGGATGAAAAAACGTGTCCGAGCTGCTAAACTGTTATTTTAGATAACAAATAGGGTTAGAGAGCTTTGAAGCACGCAATTGATTCTATCTAAAGAGTTATTTATACGAGTGTTGATTGAACAATCTCTGCTCGCTCAACGCCAGGAATTTCGCGTAATGCTGCTTCTACAGCATCAGTCTGTCCTTCGGAATCAGGTACAACTACTGCTATCTGAAGTGCAACGAGGCCAAAGGCGATTGGTTCCTCACGTATCTCCTGAAGAGACGGAATTTTCTCCTTGATCGTCGTCTTTATGGTCTCACGATCAACATCCGGAGACTCTGGCATAACCCGAATAATAAGTGCTACATCTCCCATATCTATGGCCCCCGAAATCCGCAGTTCCTGCAGACATATTCAACACTCTGTTCCCGACAGCGGTAGCAGCGGTAGATTTCTGTTCCACATGCAGGACACCCAAACTCGACTGCACCTTTTTCTGCAAGTGGAGCCTTACATGAGGTACATACCTTCTCGCTCATTCATGATCTCCTAAATTATCCTAGGTTATTTGTGAGAAGAGCACTTAAAGATACAGCTCCAAAGTACCATATATCAAAAATATGAAAGAAGGAATCTTCAAAAAAGATCTGCATTGTCTCTTATTTCATGTTGTTCTG
>WRER01000168.1 GCA_009779205.1 Methanobacteriota archaeon
CAAAAGGTATGCAGAACCGATTTACACTTCACCATCAGGAGCGAGATTGTTTACACCAGAATGGTATGTATAAGAGGGTGTTTACACCAGAATGATATAATCGTTCTTTGATTAACACCTTTAAAAATATTTGATTTTTCAAAAGATCTTAACGTGAAAATTGTACATTGATCAGTCTGCGTTCTGTTCCAGCCACTCCTTTGTCTTGACATAGGCTCTTCGAGTAGCAATAGTCATTATAATTGCAGCAATTAAAAATAAAATCGCTCCTGGCACTTTATATGGGTCAGGTATGATCAATAAAAAAATAAACACCAGTGCATAAAATAAAATAACCACATTCAGCATTATTGTGAGATACCAGAACTTCCACTTAAATGCCGTTTTTTCACGTTCTTCCATTATTGTACTATGTGTCTTACATAAAAGTACTTCTGCTCATCTACTCCATACATAATAAATGAAACAGGAGACATTTGCGTCCATCCTTAAAGCACACAGCTGTCAGGCGTATGTCATATATGATACCGCAGCGAACCCTGACATGCGCTACCTGACCTCATTCTCTATCCACGATCCTGTACTCTATATTCATTACGCTAACAATAAACGCGAACTTATTGTCCCGGAGATGGAGGTTGCACGTGCGAAATACGAGACAGACCACACAGTTATCTCCAGGAATGAACTTGGGTATCGTGAGATCTTTTCTGAACTGCGTGATCAGTACAAAACTATCGCCCGTATCATTCAAAGCCGCTGTCCAGGAAAGATCTTAATTCCTCAAACAATGCCAGCAGCACTTGCATTCAGCCTCTCTGATAATCAAAGCATTCTGGTGGACGCTGAACAGTCAGTTGAAAAACTTCGATGCATCAAGTCAGCGGAAGAATGTGAGTACATCACGACTTCTGCCCAGGCAGCTGAAGTTGCAATGGCACGTGCTATCTCACTTATACAGAATGCAGTTGTAGAGGAGAAAATGCTGTATAACGCTGAAACAAAAACTCTCTTGACGTCAGAATCTCTTCGTTACGAGATTTACCATCTACTTCTTAAGCTGGGCTATCATGCAGATGGTACCATCGTTGCATGTGGAGTGAATAGTGCCATGCCTCACTGGAGGGGGACCGGTGCTTTGTATGCAAATCAACCAATTATCATCGATATCTTCCCGTCATCAGATGTAACTGGATACTATGCAGATATGACTCGAACTGTCTCTAAAGGAAAGCCTGCACAGAAAATAATTGAGATGTATGCAGCAGTTTCACATGCCCTTCATCTTGCACAGGATATGGTAAAGCCTGGAATCAATGCAAAAGAGCTATATCAGGCAGTGCTGGACTTTTTTACAGAACAAGGATTTGAGACAGCTGGACAGAGTGGCTTTATTCACAGCCTTGGGCATGGCGTCGGACTGGCGGTACATGAGCTTCCAGCTCTCTCTCTGTATGACGCATCATTGCAAGAAAATCAGGTTATCGCAATCGAACCTGGGCTGTACTATCCGGATGTTGGCGGAGTTCGCATCGAAAATATAGGTCGTGTAACAAACACTGGTTTCGTTTCCTTTACTGCATACCCTGAGGTACTGATTGTATGATGTACAACCAAAAATCCAAAACATACTCACCAATGACTGAAGAGGCATATGACAGATACATGCAGGCAGGGCGTGTTGCTGCACAAGTGCTTGATGCAAGCAAGGATCTCATCAAAGTTGATGCTTCGCTTCTCTTGGTTGCAAATACGCTTGAGGAGATGATATATGATGCAGGCATGGGAACTGCGTTTCCAGTAAATATCTCACTGAATGCTGATGCCGCTCATGATACCCCGTCTTCGGATGATATCCGTGTTTTTGCTCATGGAGATCTGGTAAAAGTCGATCTCGGTGTTCATTGTGATGGATACATTGCTGATACTGCTCTGACAATTGATCTCGGCTCTGACCATGCTCTCCTGATTGAAGCATCTGTTGCAGCACGCGACGCTGCGATCGCTCACATAAAGCCTGGTGTGCAGATAGGTGTGCTTGGGGCATATATAGCAGAGGAGATAATGTCTCGCGGATTTAAACCGATCAGTAATCTCACAGGCCACGGGCTTGATCAATACGTGCTCCATATGCCTCCAAACGTTCCAAATGTTCCAAAAAAAGGAGGAATGTTACTTGAAGAAGACATGGTTGTTGCAATAGAGCCGTTTGCATCAACAGGAACCGGTGCCATTGTTGATAGAAAGCGTGCTGAGATCTTTTCTGAGGTCGCGAGTCGTCCGGTTCGCTCTCCAGGTGCACGTGCAATCTTAAAGGAGATCGAATCTCGAAGAGGTATGCCATTTGCACGAAGACATCTGCAAAATTACTCAGAACTTGGTTTTACCCGTCTCGTCAAGGATGGAATTCTGTATGCTCATCCTGTTCTCAGTGATGAACCTGGTTCTTTTGTATCACAGTCTGAGCATACCATGATCGTGACAGAAGACGGCTGTATTGTCATAACAGCATAGAATCTGTGATTGATGTGTCAGAACATGGAATTTCACGAACACTCTTGTGGAGGAGAGATTGAGACAATTTGTTGGTCAAAGGTGACTATGATTGCAGTGAAGTTCAAAAAAAGCGTGGCAATTGTGTTAAGTCAGCGCATTTTCCATTATTGGTGACGTGGATTCATAATGATGATATTCAATATTCTCGCTATGAAAGAAGCACATCATGACTACCATACTTCAGATAGGGCGCTTGTTGAAATTACCAGCGAATATGCTTTATGGTGAATAGGTACAATCTTGAAAATTGAAATTAATTTCCGAGGAGATCAATTCTCCTATGTTTGCTTCTCTCCTCGCCTAAACGCTTCAATCATATCCCATGTCAAGCTTAGTGCGATAGCATCGTCATGTGGCAATTCCTCTCTATGACACCATACTGCCTCTGCCAATTCCCCTGAATCTACTAATAATTTTTTGCTTCTATCAGCTTTTGCGAAGAAACCTGCCAGCAATGATTGTGAAAAGCCCCAGGGTTGACTTTTATAATAATGTATATCGTGTACTTCAAGCCCTACTTCTTCCATTACTTCTCTGCGAACAGCATCCTCAAACGTTTCGCCAATTTCTACAAAACCAGCTACGAGCGCATATCGTTGATATTCTCCGGTGGCATATTTTGTAAGCAATAACCAATCTCCGTCAGCAATCCCCGCTATGATACCAGGGGAAATCTTAGGATGCTCTTTTGCATTGCACATAGGACATCTTAGCGCTCTCTCAGTAACCAGTCGCTCAAATGGTGTATTACAGTGTCCGCAATAACGATGGCTGTCATACCATTTAGCTAAATGAAAAGCCGTAGCGACAGCAAAGGCAATCCACGCAGGCTGCATCATGCGCAAAAAACTATTCCGGTGCCACATTGTTTTCTCATATACTTTATAATTACCAAGCACATAAAAAAAAGAGATTTCATCCA
>WRER01000169.1 GCA_009779205.1 Methanobacteriota archaeon
CCTTCCAGACGCACTCGAGATCCTGTCTCAACTCCCGCCGGGATATGAATTGTATTTGTACGCTTAACTTTCTCAGTTCCTGTACCTCTACAGGCTGAACATCGAACCTCTGGAATCGAACCAGTACCACCACAGTGATCACAGGGCACTTGCCGTATGAAATTACCAAATGCCGTCTGTGCGGCCTGGCGAATCTGACCAGTGCCGCCACATTTCGGACATTTTGAAGATTTTTTGTTCTCACTGCCGGTTCCGTCACATTTTCGGCAGATCTCATAATGCATCAGATCAAGATCACGATCCGCTCCATGAGCTGCTTCTTTTAATGTGATTTCCAGTCGCATGAGGAGATCAGCGCCACGCTGAGGTCCTGCATGTCTCCGACCACCTCCGAAAATATCAGAAGCAAAATCGAAAATATCCCCAAAACCGGAGAAATCGGCATGGAAGCCGCCTCCGTACCCGCCGCCACCGTATGTACCTTTTGATGCGTTTTTGAAGTTCTCGTGTCCAAGCTGGTCATACTGGGCACGTTTCTGTGGATCAGACAATGTATCGTATGCCTCGTTTATTTCTTTGAACTTCTCTTCAGCTTTCTCATCTTTGTTTACATCCGGATGATACTTGCGGGCAAGGTTGCGGTAAGCTTTTTTTATCTCTTTTTCATCTGCATTTCGTGAAATACCGAGTAAATCGTAGAAATCTCCCGCAACCATCTAGCTCACTCACTCCTTCTTTTCTGTATAATCAGCGTCAACAACGTCATCATCTTGTGCAGTGGTATCAGAAGAATCCTGATTTGCCTGCTGCTCCTGCTGAGTTTTCTGGTAGATCTTCGTGGTTGCTGCAAAGATTGCTTCTGTCAGTGCCTCAACTTCTGTCTTAATTTTCTCAGAATCTCCATCAGTAAGTGCTGATTTGGTTTTTTCGATGCCTGCCTCGATCTTCTCCTTATCTTCAGCATCGATCTGATCTGCACTGTCTTTTAGGAGTTTCTCAGCAGAGAAAACTGCCATATCTGCACTGTTGCGAATTTCTATCTCTTCTTTCTTTTTATTGTCTTCTTCTTCGAACTTCTTTGCATCATTGACCATACGCTCGATTTCATCGTCAGAAAGTTTCTTGTTTCCTTTAATCGCTATGGCTTGCTCATTTCCAGATCCGAAATCTTTTGCAGAGACATTGATGATACCATTTGAATCAATGTCAAAGGTTACTTCAATCTGTGGAATACCGCGTGGTGCCGGTGGAATGCCGGTCAGCTGGAACTTGCCGAGCGTGAAGTTATCAGCTGCAAGTTTTCGCTCACCCTGCACGACGTGAATCTCAACAGAAGTCTGATTATCTGCTGCTGTTGAGAATATCTGGCTCTTCTTTGTTGGAATGGTAGTGTTACGCTCGATCAATGGGGTTGCAATACCTCCAAGAGTCTCAATGGAGAGAGTCAGTGGGGCAACATCCAAGAGTACGATGTCACTCGTCTCACCTGAAAGCACACCGCCCTGAATTGCTGCACCAAGTGCAACACATTCATCTGGGTTGATGCCTTTGTCTGGTTCTTTATTCAGCACTCCACGTACCTTTTCCTGTACGAGTGGTACTCGAGTCGAACCTCCAACTAACAGAACATGATCGATCTTGGCTGCATCGATTCCTGCATCTGAGAGAGCCTGTTTCAAAGGTTTAATCGTCTTCTCTACCAGGTCTGAGATCAGCTGCTCGAACTTTGCACGAGTCAGATCAATATCCAGGAATTTTGGCCCTGTAGAGTCAGTTGTGATATATGGCAGGTTAACATTTGTTTTCTGTGTCTGTGATAACTCGATTTTTGCGTTTTCTGCGGCATCACGCAGACGCTGCATCGCCATAGGATCAGTTGTCAGATCGATACCGCTGCTTTTCTTAAACTCATCCACGAGATAGTCAACGACACGTTGATCGAAGTCATCGCCACCAAGTTGATTATCTCCAGCAGTTGCCTGAACCTCAAATACTCCATCGCCAAGTGTCAGGATCGAAACATCAAATGTACCGCCACCAAGGTCATATACAACAATAGTCCGGTCATCTTCTTTATCGATACCATATGCAAGGGCACTTGCTGTAGGCTCGTTGATAATTCGAAGGACATCGAGTCCAGCGATCTTCCCGGCGTCTTTTGTTGCCTGACGCTGACTGTCATTGAAGTATGCGGGAACGGTAATAACTGCTTTTGTGATAGTCTCTCCAAGATATGCTTCTGCATCTGTTTTGAGTTTTTGCAGAATCATTGCAGAGATCTCTTGTGGGGTATAGGTCTTGCCACTGATAGTGTATTTCTTATCACTTCCCATACCACGCTTGACTGAGATCACAGTTCCAGCAGGGTTTGTGATCGCCTGTCGCTTTGCAAGACTGCCAACAAGGCGCTCTCCATCTTTCGTGAAACCAACAACTGATGGAGTTGTACGGCCTCCTTCTGCATTTGGAATGATGGTTGCTTTACCACCTTCCATGATGGCCATACATGAATTCGTTGTTCCAAGGTCAATTCCTAAAATTTTCTCTGATGCCATAATATTTCTCCTATTATAATGAATGATTGTTGTATGCTTCAAGGCGTTTTATGCGCTCTGGTCTTTTTCTTCTTCGCTTCCTTTTGAAACCGTTACCTTGGCGCATCTGATAACGCGGTCATACTGTTTGTACCCTCTGCAAACTTCGTCAATAACCGTCCCTTCTGGTTTATTTGAAGAAATATAAGCTATTGCTTCGTGAAGGGCGGGATCAAACTGATCTCCTGGAGAGGAAAATGCAGTGATACCTTGTTTTTCAAGAACATTTTCAAGCTGTTTCTTGATCTGCATAATGCCATCAGGGATCTGATTTTCCTGTGTTACAAGGGCACGTTCAAAGTTATCAGCGACCTCAAGCAAGTCGCGGGCAAAATTCGTGATTGCACGGGTGACCTGCACTTCTATGTTATGAGCACTTCGGCGCCTGATATTTTCAAGATCTGCTGCCAAACGTAAATGTTTCTCCAGAAGCTCAGAGTACTGGTTCTGATGAAATGCAAGTGGATCATCACTTTCTTGGATTACTTCTCCCTGAGTCTCTTCTATGGAAGTATCCACACCCTGTGATTTCTCACCGCTTTGGTACTCGTCTTCTGCTCTCTGTTCCATTGTTGTAATACAATATTGTATTGTGGTTCTATATAAATGCATCTCATTTTTTGAGAAAGTTGGCTATATAAACAATTTGAACATGTAAAAAAACATCCAATATTTAAAGTTTGAATGTGATTTTATTCCAGATTTAACACGCCGCGCAGGGGGGTTACACTAACTAAAAGTAAATATTGAATATTCCTTCTCCAGCGTGATCCTTTTCAGCACAGGACATCCTAATATATAGACAATGAAGCAGAAGCGGGCATTGATCTCAGTCTGGAAGAAAGACGGTATCGTTGAACTTGCAAA
>WRER01000170.1 GCA_009779205.1 Methanobacteriota archaeon
CACTTCTGCAGAGCTTGTTACTGCTGCAAAAGGCTCCTCAATGCGAAACGTGTACGCCTGGGGCTTTATGAGATTTGCTTGGGAGAACGTGACTGTTCCAGACCCTAATAAATCAGTCATGACACGGGCATAGTATCGTGTTCCTGAGTCTGGACTCTGAGCTACACTTTGTTGCAGTGTAAGATCCCTACATGTATCGCAGCGATACTGACCGATATCATACGGGCCAAGTACAGGATCTCGCCAGACATTCACCTGATCTGATAACACCAGAGGCGGCTGATCCTCAGGTCCGCCACTCATGGATCCGGTATTCATTACCCAGAGTATATAATATTTCGAGGGCTGACCAGTAAAAGTCAGAGTAATATCTTCGCCAGCAGAGACCGTTTCTTTTGCAGTAGTAAGGGAAACTCCACTTTGTTTTTCAAGAACTTCGAGTGGTGCATGCGCTACCTCATACTGACCTTGGGTAAAACGCTCTGCTCGAACTGTGTAAAGTCCTGGTTTTGTACCGCTACTGGCAGTGAATGTAATGGTAGCCTGCCCATTGCTTCCAGTTCTGACCTGAGCATAATACAGCACTCCATTAGATGGTGCTCCTGCAACATTTTCCTTTATTGAAGCGCCTCCACCTCGGCTGAACACATATGAACCAATAATGTATGGTCCGTTTGGCGCGTCATGATAGACGGCAGCTTGGTTCTGAGAAAGTTGTGGTGGCTGATCTCCATGCTGTCCTGTCATTTCCTGTGTGTCAGGAAACCAGATATAATAATCTGAGTTTGGATATCCATGAAATATAGCAGTAACAGTACTCTGCTGTGTCATTCGTGCATTTTCAAGTACAAGAGATATACCTGATGCCCCAAGTGCTTCGATATCATCATTCAGATCTGTCTGAGGATGAAGACCAATGCCTGACAGCGCATCTGGTTCTGCATATACAGTACATGACAATAGAGATAATATTCCAAGTAAACATAGGGCACAAATTAAAAAACGATGAGGCGTGCCGTGATGTAAAACCCCCAAATCCGACATAGAAAGGTAATTGATCTGATGGGGGGATATATGTAGCGATTGTGTTTTGCGTAGAGCCGCAGATGTTAAAATGGTTTCGCAGATCTGAACCGCGCACTTTTTTTGTCTCTTTTACGGCTTTATTTTTATTTATCTCTGATTTTTGCCTTTTTAAATTTCATTTATAAACCTACCTTTGGTAAAGCAAAGCATCATGCACAGATCATTAGAAGCTATCGGAGTAAAGTATATCTTTGGAACAAGTGACTTTCTATTTGATAGCAGTTAGGCAAAAATCAATATTATTTACACAGGTGTAAACATAAAATAATTAATTTATATGAATTATTTATGTTTTTATAGTTTACTTTCAAACGTGCAATTTTGCGTAACTCCTATTTTGAGTTGTATAGGTGATCTGTGTGCAGAAGGAAGAACTACTCCACTTACACATGCTATTTATTCATGTGAAAAAGTATTATGAAACATTAACAAATGCTGAAATACCAACTGATCGGTATAATAGCCTCGATATCTCACCGGTTCATATTCATAAGAATAAGAAGTGTCATATGGAAGCTATTCTCGTGCTGGGGGAAGAGATCGTTTCTCATTTAAAGAATGAGTCGCCTGTAGATTTTCAGCCAAATATACCTACGAATGTAGTTATTGAATCGTGACGGAAAAGGCTTTGGCCTGTGAAGAGATTATTTCTCTCCTTAAAGAGACACCACCAGAAACGAGAAATGTGCGGCGTATTATCGCTCGCGTCTCGAAGAAATATCGTCTCTCATCGATTCCAAAGCATTCTGAGATTCTTTCTCATGCAATTGGAAATGACAGAGAATTAATCCGCTCTTTTTTGCTGGTAAAACCAACCAGAACTCTTTCCGGGGTCGCGCCCATTGCAGTTATGACCTCTCCTGCACCCTGTCCTCATGGTATATGCCTTGCTTGCCCTGGCGGACCTGAGCATGAGTATGCGTCACCTCAAAGTTATACAGGCGAAGAACCTGCTGCACTTCGGGCACGTACGCATGAGTACTCTCCGTATGATCAGGTTTTCTCACGAATCGCTCAATTTGATGAGCTTGGTCATTATGTTGACAAAGGGGAACTCATCGTCATGGGGGGCACTATTACTTCCAGAGAACCTGAGTATCAGCGATGGTTTGTTTCAGAGTGTATTCGTGCTATGAATAACTATGGAGTGGAGCACGATACCCGAATTTCCGAAGGTGATCTGACATTTGAGGAGCTCTGTCAGGTGAATGAGTCTGCAAAAGTACGCTGCATTGCAATTACCTTTGAAACACGTCCGGACTGGTGCACACCAACGCACATCGATGCAATGCTTGAGCTTGGAGTGACAAAGGTTGAGCTTGGCGTTCAACACCTCGATGATGCTGTTTTGACAGAAAACCGCCGTGGATGCACAGTTGCTGACACCATTTCTGCGAACACTGCGCTGCGTGATGCAGGTTTGAAGGTTGGTTTTCATATGATGCCAAATATGCCTGGCAGTACTCTTGATCACGATCGCTGGATGTTTGAAGAGCTCTTTTCCTCTCCTGATTTCAAACCGGATTTTTTGAAGATCTATCCGACACTTGTAACAGCAGGCACTGGAATTGAAACATTGTATCGTGAAGGGCTGTATGAGACGTATCCGGAAGATGATCTCGTAGATCTCGTTGCAGATGCGAAAGCAGGCATTCCTTCGTACTGTCGCCTTCAGCGTATTCAGCGTGACATTCCTGCCAAAATGATCATATCTGGTTCAAAGCATGCAAATTTTCGCCAGCTTGCACAAAAACGATTACAAGAAACCGGTCGTCGTTGTACATGCATTCGATGCAGCGAAATCGGGCGCCAAAATACTGATCGGAGTCTTATATCAGAACATGTGGAGTTTCATACTCTTGAATATGAATGCTGCAATGGAATTGAGTACTTTATCTCCGCACGGAGAGGCGAAGCACTGCTTGGCTTTGTTCGTCTTCGTCTCCCATATCGTCCATGGCGTTTTGAGTGTGGTCCTCAATCAGCTTTTATTCGTGAGCTCCATGTCTATGGCTCATTGGTTCCAATCGGAAAAGGTGCAGAGGATGGCGAGCAGCAGCATCGAAGATATGGACAGGAACTGGTACAGCGTGCTGAAGAAAAGGCACGCGAAATGGGATCAAGACAGATGTGTATTATGGCTGGTGTTGGTGTTCGCCCTTATTACAAACGCTTTTCTTATGTTCAAAACGGACCATATATGTGTAAATTCTTGTAGCGAGATAGCATGGTAGACCTCCTCGGAAACTATAAAAATCGAGAAGCGAAACCCTTGAGAAAACTCCGTTTTTCAACAAAATTGGACTGAAAGCATCCAGAAATATTGCAAGCCATGATTACGACAGCCTGGACTTTGAAATAATTTATAAG
>WRER01000171.1 GCA_009779205.1 Methanobacteriota archaeon
CGTCCAATTGAAAAACTCTGGCAGATGGATAAAGACTGGGATATCGAAGAGATCAGTGTGACAATTGGATTATCACCTGTTGATGGAGAGAGATATAATGCCTGATAATTACGAAGAGTTGAAAGGAAAAGTCTTAACCCCGGTAGAGATGGTTGCGTATCAGAAGGGATCTGTTGTAAGTCGGATGCTTGCTTTTGCCAAATCAGGGACAGTTACCCTTTTTGCATTCAGTGAAGGAGAAGGACTTTCAGAGCATACTGCTCCTTTTGATGCAATATTGTATGTGATGGATGGAGATGCACGGATAATAATTGATGGCGTCGAACATTTGCTGACAAGCGGAGAGTTGATCATCATGCCAGCCAATATCCCTCACGCAGTGTATGCCCGCACCGATTTTAAGATGATGTTAATCATGATCCACGCGGCATGAACAGATTATTGCTTCTTTTTTAGCACTATAACGAGACTATAGAGTTTAAGTAACTATTCACGATCCAAACTACTTATCAAGATTTGTTGAGCATCCGCTAGTGCATTCACGGCTTCATAGACTGGCTGTCCAAGCTTCCTCATCATTGAAATATATCCTCCACCCCCTTCTCATTTTAGCTTATAAGTACCAGGCCAGATTGCATGGCCTTAATATAAAGTAGGAGTTACGCAAAAATCAACATGCCTTAAACTTTTGCCAACTTAAAATAATTAATTCAAGTGGCTTAATAAGGCATTATGATCTACAAACGTGCAACTTTGCGTAAGTCCTATAAAGGAATAAAAGAATGCGGTATGACGATATTATCAGCTACAAAACGAGGAAATGAAATTCTCATTGCAAAAAACTTAATAATAATTGATACAAAATTACTCAAAGCCAGCGTTTTTTAAGCTTTGTTAAGTTAGCTCTCTGGTCAAGAGTGGTGAAAACACGTAAACATTGGAGGTACACTAAATATGAAGGGTTTTGGAGTAATTAGTAAAGGAACAGTGGCTTGGATGGAAAAACCGGATCCTATTTGCGGCCCTTTTGACGCAATTGCACGACCAGTCGCTTTGGCACCCTGCACGTCTGACGTCCACAGCGCCTATGAAATGGAAGGTCCACACCTGATTAACCGCATTCTTGGGCATGAATGCGTTGGCGAGCTTATTGAAGTTGGCTCAGAGGTCAGAGACTTTAAAGTCGGCGACAGAGTCGTTATTCCCTGCACATCACCGTCTTGGTGCTATCCCGCGATCCAGGATAGTTATCACCAACATGAATCAGGACTTTTAACAGGCATTAATTTCTCCAATTATGAGGATGGCACCTTTGCTGACCGCATTAAGATACGTTCTGCCGACATGAACCTCGCTTTGCTTCCGAAAAACATGAAGCCGGAAACTGCTGTCATGATAACCGATATGATGACCACAGGCTTTCACGGAGCTGAACTTGCAGAGATTAAATTCGGAGACAGTGTATGTGTGATGGGTATTGGTCCGGTGGGTCTTATGGCTGTGGCTGGCAGTGCTCTTATGGGAGCTGGAAAGATTTATGCTGTCGGTACCAGGCCTGATTGTGTAGCCTTGGCAAAGGAATACGGCGCGACAGATATTATCAGCTATAAAGAAGGCAGCGTTTACGAGCAAATCATGGAAGCAACCAATGGTAACGGCGTTGACGCTGCCATAGTTGCCGGAGGTGACTTGGAAACCTTCTACATGGCATTCGGTGTCTGCAAACCCGGTGGTACAGTCGCCAACATCAATATGTTTGCCGAAATTACTTCTTTTGATATCCCTATTGAATACTCTGGCGGCGGCTGGCTGGGACATAAAACATTCCGCGGTGGCCTTTGTCCGGGAGGCAGACGTCGCATGGAGCGCCTGATTGCTGTTGTACAGGCGGGTCGCGTTGACCCGGGCAGGTTGATTACCCATCGTCTCCATGGCCTTGAATCGATCCCTGACGCACTCCAGCTTATGGTTAACAAACCGCGTGACCTGATAAAGCCTGTTATCAGTTTTGAATAATATAATCATTCAATTTTTTTTCGATGGTGTTGTTATTAATTAAATTAATAATTCTCACCATAAAAATAACAATAGATTTCGTTTGAGAGTGAATCATGTTGAGGCTAAATATCGCCAGTGCCCGTTTCATATTAGCCCAAACACTCTCGATGTTCTATTAGGGCTAACAGGGCTTCGATGATTTCGCTCTTATCCAGTTTCATCAAGTCGTCTTGGTTCATCCTGTTTGTTTTCCCTTCTTTGCACCACCTTTTTCTGTATAGACATGTGATGTGTATCCTCTATGAGTGTTGATTCTCTCTCCAATATTTCCCGCTATACTCGTCAAATTCCATTGATAGGGCAAGCCGGACAGGCCAAATTGGCAGCGGCGCATATATGTATTGCGGGAGTGGGTGGTCTTGGTTCTCCAATTGCACTCTATCTTGCTGCCGCTGGAGTCGGCACCCTCTCGATTATTGATTGTGATACTGTCAGCATCTCAAACCTCAATCGTCAAATTTTGCATGCCACATCTGATATTGGACGAATGAAAATAGAGTCTGGAGCAGAAAAATTACATGCTCTAAATCCAGATATTGCGATACGTACCTACCATAATATAATCACACATGAATTCCTTTCAGAAATAGCATATGATGCAGATATTGTAATTGATGCGGTTGATAACTATCAATCACGCCACATTCTCAATGAGTTTTGTGTAAGGCGTCATATCCCATTCTTACATGGTGCGATACAGGGTTTCATAGGTCAAATGATGTTTATTGTGCCAGAACAAACTGCATGCCTGCATTGTTTTCTTCCCTCCTATGAAATAGTTCGCGAGCCTCCAGTCATTGGAACCACTGCCGGCATTATTGGAATTATGCAAGCAAATGAAGCTATAAAGTACATAACTCATGCTGAAAGCGTCGCTGTTGGAGACCTTGTTCTGTGGGATGGAACAACGTTAACCCTTGAGAAATGTACTGTCGAAAGAAATGCTGAATGTTCTGTATGTGGAAGTGGATGTATTGCACCAGAATCAGTATGAAATAACGATGAAAAAATAAAAAAAAATCTTTGTTTCAGATCCAGAATGAATTATTCCGCAGTGACTTGGGTTATTCCTTTAATTCCTGCTTGAATCACAAATCTCTGCTCTCTTGCATCGATAATCATTCTATTTACTGAATCTGGTCCAATATTGCTGATAACATATCCATACTCACTATTTGGGGAGATTACATTATAGCCATTTACAATTCCGTTTATTTCGGCACTCGGACCTTGAGATACATGTAGTGACAGATTAGATACTGCTAGATTTGAGAAGGAAATGCCATTTATTCGGATAACACTTCCCCTTGCGATCTCCTCTTCATTGATATATAGGATTGATGTTGGAAGCGTCAAATCAACGATTACATTGCCAAGAACAGTTATCGC
>WRER01000172.1 GCA_009779205.1 Methanobacteriota archaeon
ATTGCAGAGAGATGTTTCGCTGAAAGAGCATTCGTCACGAGGATACCCATTTCTCCACTGCCAACAACAAGAATATGTCTGCCAGACAGATCCCCGAGATGCTCCTGGGCAAGCAGTACAGCAGCAGAACCAACAGATACAGTACCTTGATTTAGCCCTGTACGCTTTCGGATAAGCACACCTGTATGAATTGCCTTGTCAATACACAGCTTCAGGAGAGGAGAGGAAGTGCCTCCTTTTTCAGCGGTACTGGCAGCACTACGCATCTGTCCAAGGATCTGATCTTCTCCAATAATCATAGAATCAATGCCAGAGGCGAGGTGTAATAAATGGCGCAGCGCATCACGCCCATGGTAATATGAAAATGCCTCCCTTCCTTGAGCATGCAGAAACGTAGTTACCTCTTCGACTGAACCATGTACAATCAGCTCCACCCGGTTACATGTTTGAAGAAGGATCGCCCCCTGAACATATCTTGAAATCTCATGAAGTACCTGTTCTTCATCTGAAAACCTGTTCTTTTCAAGAGTTGCAATGTCAGTGCTGTGATGAGTGAGCGATGCTATAGTAAGTGGTTCAAACAGTGTTTTCATCTCTGCTCTGGATGTAAAAGGGGATGCTGCAAGAAATGCAGATTCAGATGTAGGATCCGTATTCATGTGGTGTGCCTATTATATTCCTCTATATACCGACTCGCTAAAGAGCGAAGAGCTATATCGGTCTTTGCAACACCACAGATCTGCTCTAAGAGAACCGGATCTCTCAGTGCCTTATGGAGTATGCTGGAACGTGTCTTTTGTTCAGATATGGACTGTTTCAGTTCTAATTTCAGCACCGCCAAAAATGCTGCAATTTGTTCAAGTTCTGGAAACATCTCTTCGAGATGAATCCGAAGAAACTGTGAAAGTGCAGGAGATGTACCACCTGAGGAGACTGCAATAACGATCTCACCTCTCTGGATCTGTGCAGGGAGGATAACATCTCCTGGTTCTCCATCAGCACAATTGCAAAGTATCTTCTCATCACGTGTAATATCAACAATAGAGGTATTCAGAGCAGAATCAGATGTTGCTGCAATGACTAAAAATGCACCTTCTATGATTCTTTGAATCGTATCACGATCAGGTGTAATGGTACATGAGACGCACGTAACATATGCAGGAACATCCGGGTGAAATGTTTCGCTATACATGATTACATCAGCACCTGAGAAATATGTTGCTTTTCTTGCTGCAACACTTCCTCCCCCTATGATGACGACTTTTTTGTGCGCACAGTCAATCATAAGCGGGAGCATACTATGATTATGTTTTGAGGAGGGAAAATATTAAATTGTCGCATTATGGCAAAAATCGTCGCAGAGAACAATAGAAAAACGAAACACTTATATAAAAATGATGCAAATAGTAATAAGCATTATTGACAGAAAATACAGATATTCTCTGCGCCGATAGTGTAGTGGTTATCACTAGGCGTTGCCAACGCCTAAACCCGGGTTCGAGTCCCGGTCGGCGCATCTCTTCTGAAATCATTTTTACTGTTCATATCAATTATTCTGAGCTGGTAGATTGCATTGCACCTTACATGCACATGTGAACGTTTTTGAAAAAAAGAAGTTTAATTGGTTGCTATTCCACCACGTGACCCAAGTTCTGCATCAACTATCTTATAGGTCTCTCCATTCACATATGCAACAACCACTTGCACACGATCTGTTCCATTTGTGCCATCTGTAACAACTGTTGCACCCAAGCGTGGTTCAAGTTCATCTTCAAAGAACGAACCATTAGATAGCATAACAAACACATCAATCTTCTGCACCAGGTTCTGTCCAAGGCCACCACCAAATGTGGTTGTAATTGTTTTGTAAACAGGATCTTTTGAAACATTCACTGATATGTATACATTATTTGGCGGTGCAGTCACTGGTCCTCGATACCCCCCATCACCAGGAACAACAGCTTCTTGCGTTTTTACAGGTTCGAGATCAATACTCGGTCGAATGAATCCAACAGCCTCTAAAAGAACCTTATATGACTCGCCATTCATGTATGAGATGACAACTTCGACAACATCCATACCAGCTGAGCCTTGGAATGATACCGTGCTTCCACTTGTAGGCACGAGTTCCTGCAGTTCTGTATGCCCATCAGAAAGTGTCACACCTACAAGCGCAGAACTAACTATATCCTGTCCCCGGCCCCCATCAAATCTCACAGTAATGGTATTGTAAATCGGATCCTTCTCTGCAGACACAGACACCATGAGATTAGTGGGAGGAGGGGACAGAGGAAGATCAAAAAGCCCATTATCTTCTGTGACTGAAAAAGGCTCATCGTTTATCTCCTCTGTCTCAGTCGTTATTGATTGGAAAACAGTGAATGTAGGTTGTACCTCATCTACAGGCTCAACAGAAGTAATGGTCTCATCTTGTGACATACATCCAGCAACCATTACAAACCCCACAAAACAGATTGTCAGGAGTGCAACAAATCGATACATCATATGCAATTTTTCAGCACCACATAATGTAATTGTATCGGTTTAATTGTACATTGTACATCCTACACTCCGCTTTTGTTTGATCACATACAAAAAAGTCAATGCAAGTTTGAGGAAAATTTGAACTTAAAGTCGTTATCCTTCCAAATATCGAAAAATTTCCTTGTTTATTACTCGTTTGGATGCCTCATTTTTCGCAATAACTGAAAAATGGCATTTATTTTTTGTTAAGCCACATTATGAGATAAACTTATCGAAATAAACGAATAAAGTTGAAAAATTATAAGTGGCATGAAAATTTCATATAATATAACTGTTTTTGTTGAAATTAGAATTTTATTTGTGCAGGTGCGAAAGCTGGGATACAAGACATTTATCTAAATCGTGGCATAAATTTAAATTGACCATTTGTTTGAATTAATTCGACTGTTAATGATGTAAAATAGCTTTGTATGTGCACACTCTCATGCGAAATGTAGGGTAATTGTTACCGTCCCGATATCTTTCGCAACTCTTCATTGACACGAAGACGGACAGTACTATCGTCATCCTGTAATAATGGGACGAGAAGGCGCTGCACGTTCACAGGATCGGCATGGCGTACAATACCATTTATTGCACGGATACGAACGCCAGGATCTGGATCCAGCAGGGCAAATTCAAGATCCCCAAGGACATTCACTCCCCCAACTCTTCCAATTGTTTTTGCCGCTTCTCGACGAACATAACGATTTTCATCAGCAAGGAAAGTGACAATTTTCAGTGGATTCATATCTATATCAATGAGGCGGAGTGCTACAAGTGCTCCAACGCGAACCTCCCACTGTGGTGATGTAAGAGCTTCCATAAGCGGTGGATATGCATGAACTCCAAAGTGCCCAAGTGCTTCAGCAGCAACGTCACGAACTCCTCGATCTGAATCAGCAAGAGC
>WRER01000173.1 GCA_009779205.1 Methanobacteriota archaeon
AAGATACGATGGCTCTTGATTGATTGGGGCTGCTTGCCCGGATCTCTCTTTCGAGTATGCTCACTCATCATACTGATTGGGCTTTTCGCTCCCAATGTCTCTGGAGTAACGGAGCCACTCAGTGACTTTTCCCATCTTTCTCCTGATGTGCCGTTTTTTTCTGTAACAAGCCCCTTTCGTGCTGCATCAGAACATATCCCATCCCACCTTGATCCGGAAATAACTCATGGAAACAGTATCATCACACAAGGAGATGTCATTGTTCGAAGCAATAGTATCAGGCAGGCATTTGATGCGACTGGACGTGGCGTCAAGGTTTGTGTCATTTCCAATGGTGCTGAATCATATGCAGATGCACAAGCAGCAGGAGAACTTCCTGATTCACTCCATATTCTAACAATTGGAAATGGAGATGAAGGAACAGCCATGATGGAGATAATCTATGATATGGCACCTGAAGCAGAACTGTATTTTGCGGCATATGGAGGGAATTCTGATAATTTCCAAGATGTTGTCTCAATGCTTGCACAACTTGGATGCATGGTAATCTGTGATGACGTCTATTTTTTTAATCAGCCATTTTTTGAAGATGGAGATGTTGCTCGCCATCTGAAACAGGTGCTTGCTGAGTATCCGGATCTGATCTACATCACTGTTGCAGGAAACTTCTCCATTCTTCATTACCTTGATACTGCCAGATTTATTATTCCATTTGCTGCTGGATATCTTCAGGATCTGAGTGGGATGGATCTACCATTTGTCACACTCGAAATTCCACCTGGCTCACGGGCAATTATAACGCTGCAGTGGAATGAGCCATTTGGTAAGGCAGCAATCGATCTGGATCTTGTTGTAATTGATGACGCTGGTTCTGTTCTTGCGATGAGTGACGGAATTCAGAATGGCACTGGAGATCCATTTGAGCATCTTGTGGTCGCAAATCCAGGTACAGCACCACTAACTGCTCATCTTGGTGTGTTATATCTCGGAACTGAACCTCTGATTTCTGATTCTTTGTATCTCAAGTTTTTTATTCGAGATCAACATCCAGGTCTTGTCAGCAATCCTGAGATTTTTACAAATCAAAATGCTATTTTTGGTCATGCCGCAGTGCCTGACGTTATAACCGTAGCATCTGTAAGTGCTTTCTCTCCTGATCGCATTACCGTTGATTCTTCACAGGGCTCCGCACTTATTATGCATCCCACACGTGAGATGAGGCAAAAGCCAGATCTCTCAGCTCCTACTAATGTTGATGTCAGTGGAGCAGGGAACTTTCCCTCTTCTTTTCCAGGAACGAGTGCTGCAGTTTCACACGTTGCTGCACTTGTTGCCCAGCTCGCATCTGCATTCCCTGATGCTTCCCGTGATGAGATAAAACAAGCTCTTTTTGCGGGTGCCACAGATCTTGGGATCCCTGGATGGAATCCTGTATACGGTTTTGGCCTTGCGAATGCCGAACAGTCTTATCATCTATTGGAATCCACTGTCCGTGAACGCTTAGGCTCAGCTTAACAAATATGGGATGTTCCTCAAAAAAGGTAATACGTAAATAGTTCCCTATTCAATTTATATGTGATGATATCTGTGGATAATCTCGCATGTCTCAAGCAGATCGCACTCCAGGGTGGAATTTCAGGTTCTGTCCTTCTTAATTCACAGATGCTTGGGAAGGAGCTCGGCTTCAGTCCCCAGACCGCATCACGCAGGCTTAAAGACCTTGAGCTGGCTGGTCTGCTTGAGCGAACGCTTCTCCCCCATGGTCAAGAAGTTACATTAACTGAGGCTGGTACCCAGATCCTTCGTGAAGAACATGCTGTATATCACCAAATTTTCCAGTCAGAGCCTGATGAATGGGTGATGCTGGGTGCTGTTACTTCCGGACTTGGAGAAGGGGCGTACTATATTGGACTTGAGCCATACTGTGTTCAATTCCGCAAAAATCTAGGATTTCGTCCGTATCCAGGAACTCTGAATATTCAGCTCACGCCTGCCGGAACGAAAATTCGAAAAAGCCTTCATAACTCACGCATGATTACCATCTTTGGTTTTGAATCTGATGGAAGGACATTTGGCCAAGTGTTGTGTTACCCATGCACCATTGAGCATATTCAGTGTGGAATTGTAATACCTGGGCGCAGTCATTATCCTGATTCACTTATTGAAGTCATTGCGCCTGTACAGCTTCGAGAGGTGTTTTCACTTACAGATGGCGACGAGGTATCTGTGCATGTTACAGTGTGATACTGTTGCATTGCCTGTCAAAAGCAGGCAAGTAACGCGTAAAATAGCAGACACGAGAAATAACTGAAATAATGGGGTCACAATAATGGTAAATAGAAGTTCAGAGCGAGTTGTAAAAGAGGCATGTCGTGCCCTGGCAGCAGGTGATATTGTCCTCTTATACGACTTTGATAATCGTGAAAAAGAAACTGACATGGCGATACACAGTGATAGACTTACTCATCAAGATATCGCACGATTGCGAAATGATGCTGGAGGACTTATCTGCACCGCAATACCATATGAAGCAGGAAAGAAACTTGGTATTCCATATGCCCGTGATATTCTCCGCTCTGTTGCACTTGTAGAAAAGCTGGGTGATATTCCATATGATCCACAAAATCAGTCCTCTTTCTCACTGTGGGTGAATCATAAGGAGACGTTTACGGGGATTACTGACAGAGATAGGGCTCTTACCGCATCAGAGATTGCGAATGCAGTCTCAAGGGTTTTATCTGGGGAATCATTCTCGTTTTCTACGGACTTTCGAACGCCGGGGCATACTCCAATCCTCATTGCTGCAGAGGAGTTGCTTTCAAAAAGGCGCGGCCAGACTGAGCTTTCTGTAGCCCTTGCTGAGATAGCAGGGATTAATCCAACAGTTACTATCTGTGAGATGCTGGATGATGAATCTGGGCTTGCTCTTTCAAAAGAAGATGCAATCAAATATGCACAAAAAAATAATCTCGTGTTCATTGAGGGATCAGATGTGGTAGAATTTTATGAAATAGAGTTAAATAAGTAGTACCTATGGGTGAGCTCTTCCTTCTAGCATTTTTCCTTGCGATTCTTGTTGGCATGTTATCTGCTATTATGGGAATCGGAGGAGGAGCTTTTTATGTTCCCATCCTTATGTTTTTATTTGGGATTGATTACAAGGTTGCAATCGGGACGAGTCTTGTTATCATTATATGCAGTACGTTAACTTCTGCACTAACCTATATGAAACAACATCAAATTTTCTTCCGTGTTGCACTCTATCTTGCCATTCCTGCTATCATTGCATCAACAATCTGTTCATACCTGACTCAGTTTATTTCCACGTTCTATCTCTCCCTTTTTTTTGCATTCTTCACTTTTCTGATAGGGATACAGATGGTGTTCCCTGACAGGAAGTTCATTTTTCTAATATCGCGTG
>WRER01000174.1 GCA_009779205.1 Methanobacteriota archaeon
CGGGAGCTCATCGCCATACGAAAAGATAGGGAAGAGAAAAATGATCTCCTCCTCGCCTTACTGGAGGCATCCGTTCATGGTATCTTCGCTGTTGACTCTGATTGGCGAATTATCGCGCTTAATAAACAGTTCTATAGCATGTGGAATCTCGAGGATGCCATCTCTATTGGAGATGATGGATGGAAAGTTCTTATGTCTCATTGTATGACGCAAGTGGTTGATCCTAAGACATTTATATCTAATTGCTGTACGCCCGAAGGTGTGCCAGATGCAGCTCAGAATAATCACCTCTATCTGCCAAATGGGAAGATCCTGAAGTCTTTTTTCGCTCCAATTATTGGGTCCGATGGAACAGAACATGGCAAAATCTGGGAATTCACCGATATTACTGATGATGTGGCAAAACAAGAGGAACTTGAAGAAACACATTCTATGTTAATTCAGAAGAGCCTTCACCTCGCCTTAGCACTTGAAAATGCTGGAGAGGGACTCTGGACGTGGGATACCCGCACAGATCTGTTCCTTCTGAACCCTGAGTTTGCATCTCAGCATCACTCGATATGTGAAGTTCAGTCAATTGATGAGTTTTTCCAATCAGTTCCCTCGAGTGAACGAGAGCAGTGCTTGAACGTATTTCGTGACATCACGGGCAGGTGCTCGATTAAATTTGAACTCCACCTGCAATCGAACGAAGGCACATGGCGCTGTTTCATTCTCCGTGGCATTGTTTCTGAGGTAGATAATGATGGTGCACCACTGACAGCTACTGGAACACTTGTGGATATCACAGATCAGAAGCTGTATGAAAAGCATCTGCGTGAGGCAAATCGCGAAATGGCTACCCTGTCCAAGATCACTTGCCACGATATCATGAACCAATTGAGCATCTTGTTTGGAGTTTCAGAGGCATTATCTGATAACATTTCTGATGCGGAGACCAAAGCTCTGCTTGAAATTCTGGAAGAGACCCTGGTCGCAACGAAGGAGAAAATCGAACTTCAAAGAGATTACCAGGAACTTGGTGTCCATGGAGAGGAATGGCAAGAGGGACAGTCCGGGTGCCTGTTATCGTGAGAACAGATCTTCTCAACTTCGAACAACAATCTCATCATTTTTTACAGACATTATTCCGAAAAAATAGTGGTAGACGCAAGTCGTACATATTCAAAAATATCTTTGATAAAATATCCTTTTTTCAACTTTGCAGCTACAAAATTTGATTGTTTTAAGTTAATAATTCAGAACTTACGCAAAATTGCATGTTTGTAAGTCATAATACCTAATTAAATCACTTCAATTAATCATTTTAGGTTAACAAAAGTGTAAGTCATATTGATTTTTGCGTAACTCCTATTTCACTAACTGGGATGTCGATTCATGGATATGGAATACCTGGTCAGGGAGATCGATTTGAGATGACAATTCCAGCCGGGTATTGGAAGTGATAACCTGAAACCCCGAACAGTTATATCTATGCCGATCGTTCATTCTGCAAGAAATCTATTAAAATCATTTACAGTCTTTTCATGCTATGCAATACCATCCCATCACCGCTTCTTTACTTTTCTCACTCGAACTGCGATACCTCGTTTTGATCGTTTCATCTCATCTGCTGACATCGCTGCCCTTCCAGTAGCCCATGCCTGCCTTCCAACAACAAGTACCTCATCACCTTCACGTATCTGAGGATCTGCATCAACAACACCTGGAGCTAAAATATCTCCCTGTGGCATGAAATCATCAATATACACTCGATACCCTGTCTCGATCAATTGCCATCCATCAAAAGTAGGGCGAAGCATTCCAGATGGATCTATCGAGAACAACTGGCGTCGATTTTTGGTGACGATCTGTTCCGGATATCTGCCTTTCACTTCAATGCCTTGTTCGAGAAGCTCCTGTCCAAACTGATATGAAAAAATTCCATGTGCATGACGCCGTTTTACTTTTGCCGATCCAAAAAGCGCATTCTTCAATCGTGAAAGGCTTTCAGATGAAAGCGGAGAACCATCACACGTGCATTCAAATGGAATATCAAGATGTTCAAATGCTGATCGTACAATCTCATACGCATCTCCATCAAGATGAGCAATGACTCTGTCATACTGATGCTTTGAAAAATACGCCTGAACCATCTCACCAATAACATACCGTTCCTCATGATCCCAGTATCCTGTGACTGGGACATCATAATGAGCTGCAGGATATACAAGTTCAAGCTCACGAGGAACCAATCCAAGAGGTGAAGTAATAATAATTTCATGAGCTCGGCCATCGATGGCACGCTGAAACTGGATATGACTTTTTGATTGTGAATAAGGTTTTCTTGCAGAACAAGGCAAAAGCACGGCAACTTTGGCATGAGGAGGAATATATCTTGTAACCACCCTGTTCATGAATCGCTTTACTTCCGGGCGGATCAGGCTGTCTGTAGAGGTTGCAAAGAATGGTGTCTGGCGGGTTATCTGTGTTATTCTCTCGCTGTACTCGTCCCTGTCAACAGTTCGCATCAAACTCACCAGTTCTGGTGCATGCCTGCATTGAGCATCGAGGTACTCACGAAATCGCTGTGATGTGATGTGATATCTGATACGAGCAGCTTCTTGATCAAGCATGAGTCGGTTATGCATCTTGAGATCATCTGCTGCACACCCTGTACAAGAACATACACCTCTCTCCTCTGTCATAACCTCTTTTGGGTACTCTCCATCAGAGAGACAAAAAATTCCTTTTGCAGTCATCAGATCAACAGCGGTGTAATCAAAGAGATCAAAGCCGGCATGAACGAGTGAAGCAAGATTTGAAGGAAGTGCAGCTGCAGGTATGTACCAAGCAACATCAGGTGGCAGTGTTTTCTTAAATGAACTAATGAAGCGAATTAATTCTTTTGCACGACCGAGCAGAGTATGCCAGCCAGGAGCCATAATGATATCTCCTGATGTAATTTCATCACATGCAGCTTGAGGCATGTTTGGGTGAATCGGTCGAATCGGGTCTATCTGAAATGAAGCATATTTCCTGAGAATCTGATTGACTTCTTCCTCATCGAGCAGAGGTGGCATATTGACATATGTGCAGTCCTTAAGACTTGGAAAGAGTTCTTCCATCTCATATGCAGCAGGAAATTGGAATACCTTTTCATCTATCGAATATATGCCAACCCTCGCCCCTCCATCACGGCGCTTAATCTCACACAAACTCATAAGACACCTTTCTGCTATAATCTCCAAGCACTTCCATAATAACCGGTTTCCACCGTTTTCGAGCAAGAACTGTTATATTGGAATCTGGATTATATTCAATCATCACTTTGATTCCAATACAGCCGCAGCGTACCATATCTTCATCCCATTCAGGAACTTCACTCTGTCCAATCGGAAATGTCTCGGCAAGGTAGGGAATATATGGGCCAA
>WRER01000175.1 GCA_009779205.1 Methanobacteriota archaeon
AGAAATTCACGTAAAATTGAACTATACGTAGCGTATGGATATGGATTTCCCAAGTTGCGAGATGCATCTTTTGACATAGTTCTATTTTCCTTTTGCGTACACAAAACATTTGTCATTTATTACAGGAACATGTCAAAATGTTAGGATTTACGATTTATAACCTAAATCCCGCATGTTTTCATAGGATACAAAAGAAATCAACGCCATTAGATCTCTTAAAAGACAATTCTAAACAACTATAAGCAAAATTCAAAAAAATCAAAAACTGGATCGTTTGGTTATTATAGTGTACATGTATAGTATACTTTTAAGAGAGTGGTTGATTTTATCGTCATTCATAAATGTTTTTTAGAAAGGAATTAAAACGTTGCAACTTCTGAATACTTCGATTTTTACCCATATAGCAGGAAGTCTGCTCTATAATTTATTGTGGAATGTAGGTTATAATAACTGATTTACAAACGTATGTACAGATAATACAATTCTAAAACTGAAAATTTTTATGAAATATTCCCGTTTTATAAATGATGCCAATGAAATTCTTGATACAATAAATTAAAACATTACAGAATTAAACAGAAAGATGAGCTGAAATGGTACATAATTATAATACCGAAAACCTTGTGATAATTGAACATCCGCTTTGCGAGCATAACATGTCATTATTGAGAAATAAGGATATTAATTCTGATATGTTTAAAAATACCGTTCACCGTCTGACAACTATGCTGATTTATGAGGTTGCAAAATCCCTGCCGCTTGAATCTTGTTCGGTTGAAACACCGTTGGCAGTTTGTGAGGCGAAGAAATTAAAAGAAAAAACACAGGTCATCTTTGTTCCGATTCTAAGAGCAGGACTGGTTCTTTCTGATACGGCAAGTGAGATTATTCCCAACGCAAGCATCCTGCATGTAGGGATGTATCGTGATGAGGAGACATGTAAGCCTGTTTGGTATTATGATAAAACGCCCGCAGAATTCGAAAATCCTGATGATGTAAGAATATTTATTCTTGACCCGATGCTTGCGACAGGGAATACAGCAAAGGAAGCCATTGCTCTTTTTGTAAAAAAAGGAATAAATATTGTGAATATTACTTTTATTTCGATTCTGTCAGCGCCCGAAGGACTTGCAGCTTTAACAAAAGAGTTTCCGGGATTACAAATAATAACCTGCAAGGTGGATGAAAAACTCAACAGCAGAGGCTATATATTGCCGGGGCTGGGCGATGTTGGGGACAGATTCTTTAATACTTTTGGCTAATGCCCTACTTTGACGAAATGGCCTGAAGAAAAATTCTTTGATCAACGTTGCCTGAGTGAGTTGAGCATTTCTTCACCACCACGTGAACTCCCCTTTAAATTCCCCTTAATGTACTCTGTATAATTGTAAATTGTGTGACTTCTGAAACTACTTAAACGATTGCCAAGCAATTAATAATAGCAAGGTTTTGTATTGGAGAAATTATTGTCATGCAAAAATCAAAATTACGAGAGAAAATTAATAATCTTATCACTTCACTGGAGGAAGAGGTCGAGCGTGTTAAGGCACTTGAAGAACAAGCACACCAAAATACAGCTCAATATACACGTGAAGAAAACATACCAGCAGAAAGTGAAATACAGGAAAATACGCCTCATGAAAATGGTGCTGAGGAAGTTCAACTCCCACCCACTGCTGCACAAACAGATATTGTACATGCCACAGATAACGAAAATTCATCTGATATCAGCTGTGATCAGAAACCCGATCAACAACAGAATATCGCTTCCACAGCTGCACCCCCTGAGGATACGCCGCAAGCCAGTGGAACAAAAGCAATAAAAATTCCAAAAAGATTAATTGATCAGGTCATCGGGCAGGAACATGCTGTCGAAGTCATCAAAAAAGCTGCAATTCAACGCCGTCATGTCATGATGATTGGAACTCCAGGAACAGGCAAATCCATGCTTGCAAAAGCAATGGCAGAACTCCTCCCAAAAGAAGAATTGCAGGACATTCTCGTATATCCAAATGCTGAAGATGGAAACGAGCCGCTCATCAGAACCGTTGAAGCCGGAAAAGGCAAAGAAATTGTAGATGCCCACAAAATAGAAGCACACAAGAAAACACAGCTTCGAAATACACTTGTTTTGATCTTGATCCTTGCAATATTAGGATATGCATTCATTACCTACGCCTGGCTCATGGGAATTATCGCTGCTGCATTTGTGTACATGGCTCTGCGCTATGCCGGTCCAAAAGACGGGATAATGGTTCCAAAATTGCTTGTTTCAAACTTCAAGACTGTTAGCTCCCCATATGTTGATGCAACGGGATCTCACGCTGGTGCCCTTCTTGGCGATGTTCGTCACGACCCATTCCAGTCTGGAGGACTTGAGACGCCTGCACATGATCGTGTCGAAGCTGGCGGTATTCACCGAGCCCACAAAGGTGTACTTTTCATCGATGAAATCAACACGATCGGCCTCGTATCCCAGCAAAGCCTTCTTACAGCCATGCAGGAGGGAGAATTCTCTATCACCGGGCAAAGCGAACGTTCATCTGGTGCAATGGTGAAAACAGAGCCAGTACCATGTGATTTCGTCATGGTTGCTGCCGGAAACCTCGATGCTATCGAAGGCATGCATCCTGCACTTCGCTCCCGTATTCGTGGCAATGGGTACGAAATTTATATGGAAGAGACCATGCCTGACACCCCTGAAAACAGAGAACGATTCATCATGTTCATCGCTCAGGAAATAACAAATGACGGCATGATTCCACACTTCGACCAAGGTGCAATCGAAGAGATACTTCACGAAGCCCGCAGACGCTCAAACCGCAAAGGACACATCACCTTGAGACTCCGTGATATGGGTGGATTGATTCGGGTCGCAGGAGATCTTGCCAGAAAAGACAATGCTCCATACGCAACCCGTGAACATGTTATTGATGCTAAGAAGACCGCACGCTCCATCGAAGACCAGATCTCAGACCAATATATCAGAAGAAGCAGAGAATACGACCTTGCAATCGTTGAAGGAACACAAGTTGGAAGAGTAAATGGACTCGCTGTCATGGGCAGCGATGCAGGATCTGTACTTCCGATCATGGCAACGATCTCGCCTGCACAGCGTTCTGGTGGAGAGATCATCGCAACAGGTCTTTTAAAAGAAATTGCTCAGGAATCAATCAAAAATGTCTCTGCAATTCTGAAAAAATTTACAGGAAAAGACATTCGCGAGATAGATATCCACATCCAGTTTATCGGAACATATCAGGGTGTAGAAGGAGATTCAGCATCAATAACTGTTGCAACTGCGGCAATCAGCGCATTAGAGGGTATTCCCATTCGTCAGGATGTTGCAATGACGGGATCGCTCTCAGTGCGTGGAGATGTCCTTCCAATCGGAGGAGTGACATATAA
>WRER01000176.1 GCA_009779205.1 Methanobacteriota archaeon
AAAAAGAGTTGGTACCCCTCCCTCCTGCAAGGGACGATTACTTCATATCCGCGGTTGTAGGGTTTTTATCTCTGCTCTGGCTTGTCTGGATTCTGATTGACATCAGAACAGGTTTTGTAATATTCCCATTCTTCCTCCTATTCGTCTACCTGCTAATAGACAATAACAATAAAGTGAAGAAGGAACGTGAAAAACACAAGGAACGTGAGGAACACAAAGAACGTGAGGAACACAAAGAACGGGAACGTGAGGAGATCAAGAGAAGGATTAGAGCTATAGAGGAGCAATTTTTAATTACAGAACAGCAATTCAAAGAAAAAAAGAGAATTATGCGTGGAATATATGAGAGTCTCAATGTTGAAAGGTAGACAGGAGATTTTCTATGCTATTTTTCCGAAGAATCCAAATGAATCTGCCTGTATAGGTGAAAAAACGTTTCAATACAATTTTTTCTACATATAAGATGCCTGTTGAGCACATAAATACGACCTGTCCGAAAACTACAAAATATGTTTTTTTAAGAGGGAAAAGCATTGCAGCCTTGTACAATCACAGGTGTTTTCTGGTTTTCGAAGAGACCTCAGTTATTTTCTTACAGTTCTTAAGTTATGTTTTTTTAAAATGCGATGAACTGACGAACACGAGATTGAATCAATATAATTCGACTCAACGCACTTGTTTGCCAAAAGGCGGAGGCTCCATTTTGTGTAACCTTCCGGCACAGGACTGCAGATGAAAGCAATTATATGGTCTTCAACTTCACTGGTAATCTTTGGTTCAACAGGGGGTCTCACACGCTTCTTTCGCTGTAAAAATGCAGAAACGCTATCAGCCTCGAGAAATGCCTTCTTTGCATCATTCACGGTTTGGCGGCTCACTCCAACCTTTTTCGCAATCTGTGCTTGTGTTAAGGGCTTGCGTCCGTCAGCTTCATCCAGTTCGAGGATTATTTTCGCTCGATTTAGCAACTTAACACTGCGTTTTCCAGTCTTAGTGAATTTTTCCAGTTCACTCCGCACAGTCGCACTTAGTTCGATTTTGATATGCTTTCCTCTCATATACCTACACCTAGGGGTTCAAGATGGCTTTATTATAGATTATCTCAATCAAATGTAAAGTTTTAGTTAAAATAGTGCACTGGTTCATCCATATAGAACCCTTTGTCAAGGGCAGTGGTAAAGGCAAGGTGATGCATTGTCGATTGGTATCCAACTCGAAGTGCTCTTCCCCCATCTATTTTCTCAGCATATTCGACAGTGCAAACAAAAGCAAGAGCGAATACACTGAGCAATGTTAAGAGATACATGTGTGTTTTTATCATTAGTATCACATACTATTTTTGAGACATCAGATATTAATAAATTTCTACTTCCAGAACTATTTTCTGATTTATTTGGAATTTCAGCAAACATAATTTTCCGCATGTGGATAAAATATACAATATTCGTATAAAATTCTGCAGCAATATGAACATAACTTATGGAGTTACGCAAAAGTCAACATGAGTTAAACTTTTGCTAACGTTAAAAAGTTAATTGAAGTGAGTTAATGAGGCATTATGATATACAAATGTGCAATTTTGCGTAAGTCCTATGTACTGTTCAATCTCATTTATAATTAAATAAAGATTTTTATTTCAATAAGTTACCAGTACTATATTTCACAGCTTAGTTATTGGTTGGATATAACTATCTTTTTGATACTATTGGTGAATACTCTATCTCCGCTAAGAAAAATAGATGTAAAGCGTATTACAGAAGTGGAGGAGTTTTTGTGTTGGATCAAGAAACAATTGTGAGCACCGTTGAACGGTACATTGACGTATTGAAAAAAAAACACCTACTCGTTGCTATTTACTATATGGCTCATACGCGAAAGGCAATGCACATGAGGATAGGGATATAGGAGTTACGCAAAAATCAACATGGCTTAAAGAAGTGACTTAATAAGGCATTGTGATATACAAACGTGCAATTTTGGATACGTCCTAACGTATTTGAATGAGAACTATCAAGTGATGGCAGCTGTAAATGAATATGAGTACTGTGACTAAAAAGATCCTGATCTCTGATGAATTAGCCGACGAAGGGCTTGCAATACTGGATGAAAAAGCGGATGTTACTGTAAAAATCGGTTTATCTGAAGATGCCTTGTGTGATATTATTGGAGATTTTGACGCCCTCCTTGTGAGATCTGGGACCCAGGTAACAAGTAAAGTCATCGAGGCGGGTAAGAATCTCAAGTTTATTGGACGTGCCGGAGCAGGTGTCGATAATATCGATATGGATGCTGCAAGTAAAGCAGGTATCGTCGTTGCAAATGCACCTGAAGGAAATACGCTCGCAGCAACTGAGCATACCATGGCAATGATACTCTCATTATGTCGAAATATTCCACAAGCCTGCGCTTCAATGCGTGCTGGTGAGTGGAAGCGTTCCAAGTTTATGGGTATCGAACTCAATGAAAAAACCCTCGGAATTGTAGGACTTGGGCGCATCGGGCGTGAAGTTGCACGACGAGCAGCTTCATTTAATATGCGTATTATCGGTTATGATCCATTTATCACCAAAGAGAAGGCTGCTGAGATGGGCATTGAAGGAATGTCTCTTGAAGAATTGTTTACTCAGGCCGATATTATCACGGTTCATACTCCTCTCATTAAAGAGACACAGCACATTATTAATGCCGAGTCGATCAAGACGATGAAGGATGATGTCTGTATTATTAATTGTGCACGTGGTGGCATTATCGATGAACAGGCACTTGCAGACGCTGTTGCATCTGGAAAGGTCGGTGGAGCTGCGATAGATGTATTTGAAGATGAACCTCCACATGCAGACTCTCCGCTGCTAAAACAGGATAAGATTATTACAACACCTCACCTTGGTGCAAGCACGGTCGAAGCACAGAAAAATGTGGCAATATCTGTTGCAAAGCAATGTCTTGCAGTGCTTGATGGCGGCGAAGCGGGTTCTGTTGTAAATGCACCACTGATCCCGACAGAGCTTCGTGAGATAATTGCGCCATTTGGAGATCTTGGAGAGCGGATGGGTAAGCTTCTGATTCAGATTGTAGATGGAAGTGTAAGCCGCTGTGATATTACCTACGGTGGAGAACTGGCACAAATTGGTTCTTCCACGAAATATATCAATGCAATGATCCTGAAAGGAATGCTGGATCCGATCCTACATGAACCAGTGAATACCATTAATGCACCAATTGTTGCAAAAGAACGTGGAATCATTGTTACAGAGAAAATTACCGAAGAGTCAAGCGGATATCGAAATCTCATCTCCGTACAGCTGACAACCGATGTCGGTGAAGTTGAGATCCAGGGATCTGTGCGGTATAAAGGTGAACGTGGCGGACATATCGTATCTATCTGTGGATA
>WRER01000177.1 GCA_009779205.1 Methanobacteriota archaeon
AGAACCAAGATCATAGAGATCGATGGGATCAAGATCGGATTCTTTGGGCTATCGACACTGACCGTCCCAACCACCACTAACCCCGTAGATGTAGAATCATTGGAATTCAAAGCATATAAGGAATCAAGTGAGAATGTGATTGCAGAACTCAAAAACAATGGTGCAGATATCATTGTGGCTCTTGCCCATGTCAGCCGTGTCGAGGTTGAGGAGCTCATTGCAGCTTTAGACGAAAAACCTGACATTATTCTTGATGGACACGATCACATACTCAACTCCACAGTGGTGGATGGCGTGCTTATCGCACAAGTTGGGCAGTATCAGGAGAACCTTGGTCAGGTATCCATAACAATAAATTCAAACGGAGAAATAGTTGAAAAAACTGCGAACATCATAACCAAGGCAGACACCGCAGAGATCGCAGGCGATGCCGATGTCAAAGCATTAGCTGAAGCCATGAAACAGACGGTGCTGGAGCTTTACGGTGAGGTTGTCGCCATGTCTGAGGTCTTCCTTTCCAGCGGAAGAGGAACCGATGACGGCCAGACATTGGGTCTCAGAAATTCTGAACAACCTCTTGGAAACCTCGTTACCGATGCTATGCGGGTCATCGGAAATGCAGATATTGCCATAATAAACGGCGGCAGCATCAGAGCAGACATACAAGAAGGCGAGATTACAAAGGGAGTGATCAACAGCATCATGCCATTTGGTAATGTACTGTTCATCAAAGAAGCTACTCCGAAAGCACTCAAAGAAATCATGGAAAATGGTTTGAAATTCGCTCCTGTTACGGACGGCAGGTTCCCACAGATCTCCGGCATGAGTGTGCTGTATGATCAGTCAGATTCAGCAGGAGAGAAGGTCATATCCATCACGATACACGGCAAAGATCTTGATCTTACAGATGACACAACAATCTACAAACTCGCAACAACTGACTTCATGGCACAGGGTGGCGATGAGTATACAGCCATCCAAGCATTACAGACAGTAGCTGAGATGGGCTCTTTAGATGAAATATTCGAGGAATATATCACGTCACTGCCAAATAAAACGATTACTGCCGATGACGCTAAGATTGAGGGCAGGATCAAAGAAGATCTCCAAAACAGCAACAATAGCCACAGCCTCATACCAAATCAACAAATTAAACGCACCATCAACACAGGTGTGGTATTGTCGCAGAGCTGAATTGGCAATTACCAATTTTTACCTATTTTGTAGCCTTTGGAGTGAAATTTTCGTCAAAAAAATTATGCAGGAACAAACTTTGTTCCATAGAAGATAGGTCCACTCTCCCCATCCTCTCCAAGCCTTCTAAACACCTGCTTCACTCGCATTCCCAGATATGCTTCATCAATATCGCAGATAACCTGGGACGTTAGTCTGGTTCCCTCATCAAGTTCAATGATTGCAATCACGTACGGAGTCAGATCATTAAATTGATCACTTGCACTTCGAATAATCGAAAAGGTAATGACAGTTCCGGTTCCTTTGAACTGATGCTCGATCACATGCCCATCACGGCGGCAAATCGGGCAGAACTCCCGAGGTGGATAAAAGTACTTATCACACGTTGTACACCGTGTTCCGATCAGGTTGTATCGGTTATGTTGTTCCCTCCAAAATCGTGGAATTGACATCTTCACACCCTCCCTAAAATATTACACACAACCGTAGCACCGGTTCCTCCAACATTATGAGTCATACCAATATCTGCATCAATTTGCCGTTTTCCTGCATCTCCACGAAGCTGCGTAACTATCTCGTAAATCTGCTTCACTCCAGTCGCACCAACAGGATGACCACATGACTTCAAACCGCCACTCGTATTCACAGGGAGCTTTCCATGAAGCGCAGTCTCTCCATCTTCTGTCAGCTTACCCGCCTCACCTTTCTTACAGAATCCAAGATCCTCAATCGCACACAGCTCTGCAATCGTGAAACAGTCATGGACTTCAACAAAGTCAATATCAGAACGCTGTAGCTTAGACATCTCAAAAGCACGGTTTCCAGCAGCAACAGTCGCATCAAGCGTACTGATATCTGCTCTGTCATGAAGCGCAATTGATGAAGATGCCTGAGAACTTGCAAGCACTTTAATCGGGGTATCAGTAAACTCACGTGCACGATCCAGAGGACATAAGATAACAGCCGCGGCACCATCAGTCACTGGTGAACAGTCAAACAGGCGCAGGGGATCAGCAACTAAAGATGAATTCAGCACAGTATCAATAGTGATCTTGCTTGGAAACTGGGCATTTGGATTAAACTGACCATTATCATGATTCTTTACAGCAACCATTGCGAGCTGCTCACGAGTCAGCCCGTACCTGTTCATGTAATCGCGTGCTATCATTGCATACAGACCGGGAAACGTCACTCCTGCAATCCCTTCCCACTCACGATCTGCGGCTGCGGCAAGTACATCAGTAGTCTCCTCGACCCCAACATCATTCATCTTTTCAACACCGGCAGCAACAACAACATCTGCCAGGCCACTGGCAACAGCAGTAAATGCCTGACGAAACGCAAGGCCCCCGGAAGCACATGCTGCCTCAACACGAGTTGCTGGAATATTCGCAGTTGCAAAGCCGGAATAGTCGGCGATCAATGCACCAACATGTTCCTGCCCGACAAAACGGCCTGCACTCATATTTCCAACAAACATCTCATCAATCTGTTCCCCGGAAATCTCTGCATCAGCAATGGCCATCGTACCGGCTTCTACAAACAGGCTTCGAAATGACTTGTCCCACAGCTCTCCAAACTTTGTACAGCCAATGCCGATAACTGCTACATCCCTCATGTCATCACCATAATCTTGCCTTTATGTTTGGCATACAGTGCATAATCGACATACTTCTTCGCCGCAAGCAATTGTTCAACAGTTGGTGCAGCATCACGACGGAATTCTTCAGATTCAATCATATCTGTCACCGTAATATCAAACGAATCACTGCCTGCTCCAGAGCCATAGCTGGTTACAAAAATGCGATCACCAGGTCGTGCAATATCAAGTGTCGCAGCAAGTCCGATCATTGCAGCCCCTGAATAGGTATTTCCAAGATATGGCACACATAAACCAGGTTTTATCTGTTCTGGCGTAAACCCAAGTGTATTTCCAACACTTAGTGCAAACTTTGCATTTGGTTGATGGAAGATGGCATAATCATAATCAGATGCTTTTGTTTTGGCTTTCTCAAACATCATGCGAGAACCCGCAAGTACATGCTTGAAATACCCTGGTTCTCCTGTAAATCTGCCTCCATGACGTGGGAATGGCATCCCCTCACGGCGCCAGAAATCAGGAGTATCTGTTGAGTATGATGCGGTTACATTAATCTCTGCAATCGGAGAGTCGTTTCCAATCACAAATGCTGCACCT
>WRER01000178.1 GCA_009779205.1 Methanobacteriota archaeon
AGAAGCCCAAAACATGCCGTTGTAGCAGTTACTGATACAATCATGCGTGTACTGAACAAAGAGGAACTGCAAGCAGTGCTGGCACATGAGATAGCACACATTAAAAATCGTGATATCCTGACAATGACGATTGCAAGCTTCACTGCAATGGTAGCCTCAGTCATTGTGCAAAACATCCTTTTTATCTCTCTTGCAAATCGCGGAGAGGGCAGCCCTCCTTGGATTCTTATTGGAATAGTTGCAGGAGTTGTCTGGGTCATCTCAACAATACTGATGCTTGCTCTGTCACGATACCGTGAATTTGCAGCAGATCGGGGAAGTGCATATCTCACGAACAATCCTAACGCCCTTATCTCTGCACTGAAGAAAATCAGCAGCACAATGAATAATGTACCTCCTCAAAAGCGCCAGGAGGTTGAAGGTGCAAATGCATTCTATATCATCCCGGCAATATCCGGCAAATCCATCATGGATTTGTTTGCAACACACCCTCCACTGGAGAAGCGCATTGCCAACCTTGAGAAGGTTATAGTAGAACAACGTGGCTATTAAACACGTGTACCTATTTTTTCATTGCACCTGCCTGCCGGTATTTTTCCAGTTCTCGCTCCCTCAGTTCAGCTCTTTTGATCTTTCCTGATATCGTTTTTGGCAGTTCTTCAACAAACTCGATCTCACGCGGATACTTATATGGAGCGGTAATTCGCTTTGCATGCTTTTGAATGTCAAGCACCATCTGCTCACTTGGAGTGTATCCCTGCTTCAGCACGATAAATGCTTTGACTATCGTCCCTCGAATTGGATCAGGCGAGCCAACAACTGCTGATTCCTGCACTGCTGAGAATTCCTGAAGCGCACTTTCCACCTCAAATGGTCCGATACGATATCCTGAACTCTTAATCACATCATCATTTCTTCCAACAAACCAGAAATACCGATCTTCATCGAGATAGGCTTTATCACCGGTATAATAAAATCCGTTCTGGAATGATTCTGAATTTGCTTCATCATTATCAATATATTCTGTAAAAAGTCCAATTGGCCAGGGATCTAGTTTAATTGCAATTCTTCCTTCATCTCCAATACCAACAGGCTTTCCTTCATCGTCATGAAGTTCGATATCCCATCCTGGAAGAGGTCGCCCCATTGAACCTGGTTTATGCTCCATGAACGGCAGTGTTGCAATGCAGCAGCATGTCTCTGACTGCCCGTACCCTTCATAAATTGCAAGTCCTGTTTCTTCTTCCCAGATCCTGTTTACATCTGGGTTCAGGGGCTCTCCAGCAGATGTGCAGTGGCGTAGCGAACGCAGATCATATTTTGCAAGATCTGCAATGATAAGCATCCGATAGATCGTTGGAGGACAACAAAATGTCGTAATTTCGTATTTTTCAATTATCGGAAGCAGTTCTGTTGCATTGAATTTCCCTCTGACATCGTATACAAGCACGCACGCGCCAATGATCCATTGCCCAAAGATCTTACCCCAGCCACACTTTGCCCACCCAGTATCTGATGAAGTAAAGTGGAGATCGTTTCCATGTAATGTCTGCCAGAGTCCGGCAGTTACGAGGTGTCCCAGTGGGTGTGCATGATTATGCAGCACCATCTTTGCTTCTCCAGTCGTGCCGGACGTAAAGTAGATGAGCATTGGGTCATCTTTGCGTGTCCGAATCGGATCAGGCAGACTGATTTTGTTTCGGGTTACCGGGGCCGGATAGAGTAATTCGTATTGATAACTGATCCAATGTGGAAGTTCTCCGTCTACAAGCATTCGGTGTTTTATCGTTGGACAGAGTCTACAGATTTTTTCGACTTTATCAGAGTTTTCCTTGTCAGTAATGATCATTGTGAATTTCCCGACATTAAGGCGGTACTCAAGATCTTTTGTAGTCAGCATCGTTGGTGATGGGCATACAATAGCACCAAGCTTAATGAGCGCGATAACAAAGACCCACCACGCTGGCACACGATGGAGCATCAGCAGGACGCGATCTCCCCGTCCAATACCATATTTTATGAGAATGTTTGCAGCTTCATTTGACAAATTTCGCAAGTCGTGAAATGTGTACTTTTTCTCTCTGCCTTCAGGATCGACCCACACCATCGCAAGTTTATTTCTATCTGTTTGTGCCCAGGAATCAATGATATCATATCCAAAATTAAAATGTTCTGGAACATCTATTGTAAATTTCTGCCAGAGCTCGTCATAATTTTTGACGTCCCTGCAAAGATCAAAATGCATATAACATAGTTTTAATGTGAAATGTTATCAAAGATGTGGCAGTTATGTTGAGTTTTATATGGTGGTGCGATCTCTATCCTCATGTATGTTGTAGATAATAATCTGAGTTTTTCATTTTTCTCTACTGAAAATTCCACAAAACCGTTTTTTAATGGTTTTTTCCCTTTTTTTGCATTCTTGTGGTATTAATTGTTTTTTACATAATTTTTCACGATTTCAAAGACGAAAACATAAGGTGCATCAATTTATTCCCTTATTAATGATGTAATCCTTTTTTTCATAGATACGCACTTAGATCTGGTGAGCTAACACATAAAGCGCATCATTATTTATAGTAAATTTATATTAGAATTTACAGAAGACCTATTAAATAAAAATTCTCCCAAAATGTCATCTGTACGCGCAGAAAATACCAGAATCTCATTTTATAGTAGAAATTTGAAAATTTCATAATAACGACATTATTTTCAATAACACATGTTTTATATAAAAATTCACAATGTGACACGAGATAGTATTATGCTTTATAAGATCGTATGAGATCTGGAATGTCTGATAAACAATATGAATCGTTGAAGATCGAAAATATTGTGGCATCTGGATCTGTTGCTGATTCTATTGATCTTGAGCTTATTTCATCGAAAATTGAAAACTGTGAGCTCAATACAAAACGATTCCCCGGAGCTGTATATCGCATCGAATCGCCAAAAATGGCTTCACTTATTTTTTCATCTGGAAAGGTAGTGCTTACGGGAATTCGGGAAAACTCCGCTCTTGACGAAGGGCTTACCCAGATCATTGATAAAATGCGCGGTGCTGGTATTGAATGTTATGAAAAGCCTGAGGTGACAGTCACAAATATTGTCTGCTCATATGATATTGGAAATTACATCAATCTCAACAAGGTGGTTGTTACATTAAACCTTGAAAACATCGAGTATGAACCTGAGCAATTCCCAGGTCTTGTGTACCGCATTCAGGATCCAAAAATCGTTGCTCTTCTCTTTTCATCAGGAAAGATCATTCTGACAGGTGGAAAGAATATGGATGATATACGTCGTGGACTCGATTTCCTTGAGCTGAAGTTACAGGGCATCATGTAAGTGTTATTGCTGTCTGTTACCATTACAAGAAGCAAAG
>WRER01000179.1 GCA_009779205.1 Methanobacteriota archaeon
AATCCAACGACAACATATACCATGCCCGGACTCTACACCGTTACACTCACTGTAGCATCTGGTGAACTATCTGGAACAGTGACGCAAATAGGCTATATCTATGTAGAACCAAACATGGGATAACTTCTCTTTTTACAACGACCCTATTTTCAAGGGTTTCTTCTTTTTACTCGAATTTCCACTCATGAACAATGCAACCCATTTCGTCTCATCATATTGTTCCAAAAAAATCTTGATGCCCATCGTGATTGGCACTGCAATAAGAGATGAAAAAGGCCCAAATATAAACGCCCAAAAGAATACAGATGCAAATACGACAAATGGGGAAAGATTGAGGTCTTCGCTTGCAACATAAGGAAACAGCAGAATATCTGTTAAGAGATTTACAACACAGAATATGATGATAACCAGAATAACGCCAGTTACGCCAAATTGTATAAAGCCAAGAATTGCAGCAGGGATCACAGAGATTGTAAATCCAATGTATGGGATGTATGCGAGAATAAAGGCACAGATACCCCACAGATATGCAAAGTCAACACCAATGATGTACAACCCAATCATCGTTCCAAACCCTGTAAAAAAGTTTATTTTTGTACGCACAACCATATAATCTATCAGCTGAGTAAACAGTGTCGATACATGGGAGACTGCTTTTGGAACAGCGCAATTTTCTCCTTTATATCGTAATGGCAGCGTTATGATCTCATACAGAATAAAAATTGCAAGAAATATAATAATAAACGCTGTAATAAAAAATTCTGTAATTGAAGCTCCGATTCCTGTTAAAATGCTCACTACCTGAGTCATATCAATGGTTGATGGCATGTACTCATTCAGCATTGCCAGCAGTTCAGGGGAGATATATGCTGAAACCTGCTCTATTTGCATTTCAATATCATCTGCGTATTCGGGAAAAATTGCAATAAGGCGTGAAAACGAATATCCAACCGTTGCAGCAAGCCCCACAAATAAAGAGAGCATACTTGTTGAGGTTAAGATCAGTGCTAATGCATTTCTACACCCCTTTTTTATAAACCATTGCATCAATGGAGTGAAAATAATAGCAATTAAGACTGCAAACAACAGAGGCAATATGATTGGGGTCATGAGATGAACCATCCACAGACCAATAACTATCGCAGTTAAAAGGATGATGGGCCTCAAAATTCTTTTGCTTTCTCTGTCATCATAGATATTCATGCATTGATTTAGGTTCCTCTCTATATATCCTAATCTCCCTGCATAGTATACACATGGAATAGCAAAAAACCAATAAAATCATAGGTAAAAGGCAGGGGGAGGCGGTGAAATAATGGAAAACACGATTATTCTCTATCAGGACGGAAACAATATAACCAAGATATCCGTGCACTTTTCGGATGAAGATGTGTGGCTGACGCAAAATCAAATCGCAGAAGTGTACGACACTACTAAACGAAATATCGGACAACATATCAAAAAGATCCTTGCAGATGGTGAACTGGACGAACATTCACTTGTAAAAGAATTCTTCACAACTGCCGCTGACGGCAAGAACTACAATACCAAGCATTTTTTCTGCATTCAACGAAAGAATACATAGTAATCATATACAAGATTCATACATACTTCCTGTGGAGCCACATTATGCGATTTAATCCTGAAAGTTTCAAAGCACGCAACTCGGAACAATTTGAAAAGACGTGGCATGCCGGTCCGAGTATTCTTACAGAGCCACTTCAAATGCGCCGCTATCCTCAATCTGCATATCGACAGGCTCGTTCTCACCCTGTTTTTGAAACGATTCAAAAACTGCGTGAAACATACCTCTCTATCGGATTTGATGAGGCCGAAAATCCGATTATCATTGATGAACAAGATGTGTACCGCCAGTTTGGGCCTGAAGCAATGGCGGTGCTGGATCGTGTCTTCTATCTTGGAGGGCTGCCCCGACCAAATGTTGGCATCAGTCATGAACAGTTTCAATCAATTGAAGGCATAATTGGAAACTCTCTTGATTCCACAGAGGAAGAAAAATTCAGAGCGACGCTCCATGGATACAAAAAAGGAGAGATTGATGGCGATGAGCTCGTACATGAACTTGCTTCTGTTCTTCTTTGCGATGATGCAAAAATAATCGAGATTCTTGATCAGGTCTTTCCAGAATTTCGAGATCTTGCTCCTCAATCCTCTCGCCAGACTCTTCGCTCTCATATGACGAGTGGTTGGTTTATCACGCTTGGTGCATTATGGGATCGAGTAGAACTTCCAATAAAACAATTCTCTGTTGATCGCTGTTTTAGAAGAGAACAGGCTGAAGATGCTCAGCGGCTTATGACATATCACTCTGCATCCTGTATCATTGCAGGAGAAGATGTGACTCTTGATGATGGGAAAGCCGTATCACGAGCACTTTTAGAAGTGTTTGGATATACTGATTTTCGTTTCCAGCCCGATGATAAACGTTCGAAATACTATATGCCAGATACACAAACAGAAGTCTATGCACGTCATCCAACACATGGATGGGTAGAAGTCGCGACATTTGGCCTGTACTCTCCATTGGCTCTTGCAGAGTACGGCATAGGTGTTCCGGTTATGAATCTTGGACTCGGAGTTGAACGCCTTGCTCTGATTGCAACCGAGGCTGCTGACATCCGTCAGATGGTACATCCGCAATTTTTCAAACAGACATTCACTGATTTTGAGATTGCAAAGTCTGTAACCCTTGCACAAGAACCTCAAACAGTCACTGGACGTGCTCTTGTCCAAATCTTAGCTTCAACCGCCCGTGCTCACTATGCTGATCCCGGTCCGTGTTCATTTTTGGTTTTTGATGGTGAGTTACAAGGACGTCCCATCAAAGTATATCTGGAAGAAATGGAAGAAGGAGCAAAGCTCTGTGGACCTGCCTGTTTTAATGAGATAGTTGTACATGATGGGTGTATTCTCGGCTTGCCGGATACTGAGAAGTTTGCGAAGACAAAGGAGGAAGGAGTATCAACAGGAATTTCATATCTGCATGCAGTATTGTCTGAAGCAGTTGCAGCTATTGAAAAGAGTACATACCTTGGCCAACCTGTGACATTTCAAACAAAAATAAGTAAACTTGCTGGAGATATCAATATCAAGATTGCAGACCATGTGGTTCGATATATTACAGACAACAATAAGAAAATTGATCTCCGTGGTCCAGTCTTTTTAACGGTTCGCTCAGAGTTACCGGATAGCGAATAGATCAAGGTTCTCATGATTTTAAAAGAATGTGACATGAAAGAGAGCTATGTTTATGAGGTAAAGAGCGGTGGAGCAATACGGAAGCGTACGCTATCAAATGTGCAAAAAATATTCTTCCTTTGACGAATTACCCAAATATACGAAGAGATCTTTAGAAAAGGCAGCA
>WRER01000180.1 GCA_009779205.1 Methanobacteriota archaeon
CCGTTCTGAAGATGGAGATCCAAGAGCTTGTTATGCACTGCTATCATGTGGAGATGAAAATAACCTTGTTGTAGAGCATATCCGTGTCTCATATGATGTCAATGAAACCATCAGTAAGATGGAGAAATATGAGCTTCCAGAACGCTATATTCGAGCAGTGCGAGAAGGAAGATCTCCAGATCTGTTGCCAGATAATGGTGAACTGACATGACACACATGATACCCAGTATAAAGAATTATGGTGGAGAGAGTCAGTAGTATCTTTGAGAGATAATCAGCTGCTGAGAAGACTTTGCACAGATACACAGGGAAAATACGTGGAAAAGACAATTACACGGGTTGTTGCATTTGTTGATCTCGGTACAAATTCAGCCCGTCTCCTTATTGTTCGACTAGATGCTCATTTTTCGTATCGCATTCTCCGTCAGCACAAGATCATGATTCGGCTTGGAGAAGGGGAATTTGTATCTGGATTTCTTACCGATGAGGCGATGGATCGCGCTATTGTAACGTGTCGTGGATTTTATGAGACTGCGCTGAGTTTTGGGGCAACAGAAATTATTGGATATGCAACATCAGCAACACGCGATGCTAAAAATCGTGAGATCTTTTTAGAACGATTAACAAAAGAGACTGGTATTGAGTTTGCGATCATCTCTGGAAGTGAAGAAGCCCGCCTCATTTGGCTTGGTATTACAAATTCCACGATCATTAAAGAGAATCCGGTATTATTCATTGATATTGGAGGCGGAAGTACTGAACTTATTGTTGGCGATCAACAGAGCTATTCTTTTTTACATAGTCTTCGCCTTGGATCGCTTCGGACAACGACTCAATTTGTATCACATCCAAAAGAACCCATTCCAGATCATGAGCTTAAAAATCTTCGAAAACATCTTGCCGGAGAAATTGCATCTATATCTCATGAAATTCAAAAATATTCTCCAATTACTGCGATTGGAAGTTCCGGAACCATCATTGCACTGGAAAACCTCGCAGGAAGGATCGCAGCGACACATCAACAGGGAATACTTACGCGTAAAGAGATAAAATCACTTGGCCCTATCCTTGCAGGTTTGTCACATGATGAACGTTGTGCACTTCCAGGGATGCAAAAGGATCGGGCTGATATTATCATTGCAGGCTCACAAATATTGTATGAAGTGATGAAAGCATGTAATATCCATGAGATCAGAACGACTGAGTTTGGACTTCGGTATGGGATGTTGGTAGACTATCTCTCCCGCTGTCCCGGATTTTTGCCTAAAGAGGATCTATCTGTCAGAGATGTCAGTATCTATCGGCTATCACAGATGTTTGGTGTTGATCAAAAACATGCAGATCATGTTTCATCTCTCGTAGCACAGATGTTTGATTCTGCACGTCTAGCAGGTTTTTTTTCCTATGGCGATCGATGGCGTGAATTACTTTTATATGCAGCACGTGTTCATGACACTGGTCAGTTTATCTCGCTTTCCCGCCACCACTATCACTCTGCATATATTGTTTCAAATGCTGAAATTGTAGGATTTAGCGTGTATGAGATCCTGATTATTTCACTTTTTTGCCGATATCACAGAAAACGGATTCCACGGGAGAAAGATCCAGGATATGACTCTCTTTCGGTGAAAGATAAACGAGCGGTGTTTGTACTTTCCTTTCTGCTCCGATGGGCTGAACTTCTCGATCGCAGCCATGATGGACGGGTTAAAACAGCAGTCCTTTCTCGTGCTGGAGCACATAAGATACAACTTACCATGACTGCAGTACAGGATTGTATGCTTGAGATGTGGGCAGTTGAAGAAGAAATTCCACAGTTCAAGGATGCATTTGATTATGAGGTGACTGTCGTTTGCCTGAAACAATGATATATCACTCGGGTGTAGGAGATATTCTGATGAGGGCAACAGATGAGGCTCTTATTGAGCTTCGTTTTTTAACAGCAAATGAACGAGCAGGTATTTCAGGGAGGGAAACAGAAATTCACTCTTCTATTTTAGGCACGGCGTCAGCACAGCTTGATGAGTATTTCAAGGGTGATAGACGTGACCTTTCTGTTCCATTGTATCTAGGTAGCACTCCGTTTATGCAAGAGGTGTGGGGTGCACTGATGAATATTCCGTACGGTGAGACGAGAAGGTATGGAGAGATTGCAGCTTCTATTGGAAGGCCAAAAGCTGCCCGTGCCGTTGGTATGGCATGTAATCGAAACCCGGTTGCACTCTTCATCCCTTGTCACCGCGTTGTTGGGGCTAATGGAAATCTGGTTGGGTTTCGTGGAGGAGTTGACATAAAAGAAAAACTGTTGGCACTGGAACGTTCTACAATGTACAGTTCACAAGTAAAAGATTGAGCGACACATAAATTGTGCACTGTGCATTGTAAATTGTGCATTGGAATGGTATGAAGGAGTTTATGTATGGGGAGAGAGAAATTGCACATCTTGCTTCCCAGGATGGTCTGCTTGGAGAAGCAATGACCCGTATTGGCTATATTTCGCGGGCAGTGGAGCCAAATCTATTTACCGCACTTGTACAGTCGATTATCAGTCAACAGATCTCGACAAAAGCGGCTGATACGGTATGGAATCGTTTTTCTGCACGATGTGGGGTCGTGACTCCTGATATTGTTCTTTCTCTTTCTGAAGAAGATGTTGCACAATGTGGGATGTCCAAACGGAAAGCCGGTTATCTGCTTGGACTTGCCAATGCGATATGTGATGGTGAGCTTGATCTGGAACAGCTCTCTTTACTTCATGATGAGGAAATTATTCAAACGTTGTGCAAGCAGTCAGGGATTGGACGATGGACAGCTGAGATGATGCTTATTTTTTCCCTGGCTCGTCCAGATGTAGTGAGTTTTTCAGATCTTGGGATCAGACGAGGAATGATGAAGCTGCCACCCCCTCCTCATTTTAGCTTGTAACGATCTGTTTCCCTCTGGCCTACAGACCATTCCTCGATGAAATTACGAGATTTTGTAAAAGTGCATTCTTCACTGCACGGGTTTCAGAAAATAGTGCCAATTTCGAGAGGAAATTTGGAATGATAGGACATTTTCTGACATTCTAATTCAATTATTATCGATATTTTATGCCCCGCAAATTTTTCGTTTATTTAAGCATATTTCCTAAATTCGAAGGTTTTGTGTGAGATTTTGTTATTATATTTCCAAACAAATTTTCTATGTGTTAAATATAAAATTTTCCAAGCGACTTTCATTAATTCTTCTATTCCAATCGTTTATTTTCTTGAAATAGAAGATATACGAATGCACTTTTACAAACA
>WRER01000181.1 GCA_009779205.1 Methanobacteriota archaeon
AAAAGTCAAGAATACACGGCTGGAATAGGAGGATTTATATTATCGATCCCTCTCATGTGTTGCAACACTGCATTTGTTGTTTTAGCTCCTATAATCAAACGCAGTAAAACGAACCACACAAATATATTACTTTATACTGCTGCAATAGCTTCAATTATTTCATTTGTTTTAATATACCCCTCTCCAGCTGTTGTACCTATTGTATCTGTTTTATTGCCAAGCCTAGTAGATCCACTTCGTTTAAATCTGATTACAATTCCTGTTGCACTCATAATGCTTGCTTTATTGCTTTATTTCGTTAAAAGGCATATTCGTGCAGATAACAATGCTGATTCTCAAAAAGAGACTAATATTGAAGACATAATCATGCACGACATGAAAACTCATATAAAGGCTTGGGCACCGATTATATCTCCAATTATTCTGATGTGCATTGGAATACTCTACTCTCCATTCAGCTTTTTGTCAAACATCTCAATAGCACTATTTATTGGCCTCATTATCGCAATGCTTGTTGTTCCAAAGAAAGCAAGAGATGAGGGAATACATACTGGCACAAAATATGCTGGCCTTATCATGTTTGATCTTTGTGGAGCAGGTGCACTTGGAGCTGTAATATCTCAAAGCTCATTTCCAGAAGATATTTTTCAGTTGTCCTTGGCACTTCCACTCATTTTCATTCCATTTGTTTTAGCTCTCTTTTTACAGGCAGCAACCGGGTCACGTGTTGTATCTGCTGCAACTACTGCCCACATCCTTGCAGCTGCAACAGCCGTACCCGGCTTTTCTGGGTCTATTCATCCTATTGCCTTGGTTTTAATGATAGCTGGCGGCTCATGTATGGTATCTTTTGTGAGTGATCCTTATTTTTGGCTCATAAAGAGATTTACAAACGACGATACAATTGATGTTGTTAGAAAATATACTCTGCCACTTATGGGAATAGGTGCACTCATTGGAATGAGTGGAATTCTTATTCAGCTAGTACTTACAAACGCATGAGGGTATGAAAAACATGTTTTAGCACTAAACAGGAAATAAGAATATGAGAAAGACCTTTATCACAAAAATGCCGGATGAGACAGGGGCATTTCTTACGGCAAGCAGAATGATAGCTCGGGCTGGAGTGAATATTACTCGTGTAAGCTACAATAAAGCAGTTGATGTCCACACTCTGTTCATCGATGTTTCCGGAACTTCTGAGCAGATCGAATCAGTTTCGAAAGAACTTGAACAATGCGGCTATTTATCAGACAATGTATCTGATGCAAATGTTATTCTTCTTGAATTCAAACTTCGTGACAGACCAGGTGCAACTATTCCGATTCTTGAGATCATAAGCCAATATAACTTCAATATCTCTTATATGAGTTCACAGGAAAATGGCACCGACTACCAGTTCTTTAAAATGGGATTGTATGTAGAAGAAGCGGGATCCATTTCCGATTTTTTGGAGGCTGTATCTAAACTCTGCCATGTTAGCATTATTCAATATGATAAGATAGAAAAGCGTCTTGACAATACTGTATTTTATCTTTCATTTGCAAATGAAATTGCAACCAAGCTCTCTCTTACTCAGGATGATACAAACGATCTCATTGCCAATGCTAATCGGATTATGCAGATGATGGATGAACGAAATCAGTCTCCATATAAGACCTTTGAGTACATTGGAACATTTGCTGACTGTCTTATACGCTACAAAGGAGACAAGTTTCATCCTCGACTATCTAAAATTACCATATCAAACGATATTACACTGCACCTGATCGAACCACCCTGTGGAAGCAGTATCTACGTTTTGGAAAATCTAAAAAAAGAGGAACTCCTTTTTGTGGACTCCGGTTTTTCCTGCTACCGTGAAGAGTTGCTCCATGTTATTCATGATCTGTTCCCTGACTTTCAAAAGAGAACAAAAGATGTTTTTCTCACTCATGTTGATATGGATCACAGTGGCGCCTTAGACCTTTTTGATCATGTCTACCTCAGCCAGAGTAGTTATGATAATTTTGTACTTGAACATGAGGGAAAGGACAATTTCAGAGCAATGAATCATTTAAATGCACCATTTTGTGAAATTGGCATCATACTATCTGGATATACTCCTCCCCCTCTTGATCGACTTATCGTGCTTAATGCTCGTCCTGCAGAGGAGGACAAACCACTCTCACATATTGGAACTCTTGATTTTGATACACTCCACTTCGATGTGTATGAAGGAAATGGTGGGCATGTCGCTGGAGAGACTGTTCTTGTCTGTCAAGAATATGGTCTGCTGTTTACTGGAGATATTTGGATAAATGTAGATCGTTTGACGCCAGAACAAGCAGAGTTCAATATGCTCTCGCCATATCTCATGACAAGTGTAAATGTAGATTCAAAAAAAGCAGCGAAAACCAGAGAGGAGATTCAAACATTGATGAGTACTGGAATATGGCTGGTATGCGGAGGACATGGTGGAATTCTTGATATTTCATAAATGGCTTTGAAAACTCATTTCCACTCCTATATCCACTTGTGCCCCCACAAATGGTGTAATTTATATTTGTCAAGACAGCATGTGAGCTGTGATGCTAGAGGATGAAATATCCTGTCACAATGTTCATCTCTGTGCAAGTTGATCTAGTTGTTATGTCTATTTGGAGGGTGTTATTGTATTGTCTGCTCATTGTAGTCTGTGGAGCAGGGGGTAGTGTAGTGGTGGCTGACACTGATGCGTGGTCACCAGATACATCGCAGGTGGAGTCTACTTCATTGTCATCATCACATCCAACTCTGCTTGTACAACGTCCATATGGGTATGTCTTAACAACATGCTATAATGATGCAAATCTGTCACTTCATGCCAGTACTTTAGATAGAGCAGGGAATGACGGAGCAGTTATTCGTGGAACAGTTCAGAACGGGAATCCAGAAGAGATCGGAATCGCTATTATCGCATTTAATCTCTTTGATGCAAGTGGAAATCAGATCGGAAATGCATATGCATCAATTGATTTTCTCGCACCTCGCACAAACTGGCGTTTTGTAACAGATCCAATTTTGCATCCAGATGTCCAGTTTTATCGATTTGCGCACTTTTTTACCAATTCTGATGGACCGGGATCATAATGCCAGCAACATAAGGTGTAAAATACATAAACAATTTTTTAATATAACACATTAATCATCAAAAATGACTGCTCAAAATATCTTCAAGTGCATTTTTTGATTGTTTGCCCTAAATTTTGCAGGCATGATCTAATGAGTGACTTTTCCAGTGGGTTACTAT
>WRER01000182.1 GCA_009779205.1 Methanobacteriota archaeon
ACTATCAGCAGCTGTGGTGAATAGGAGGGAGAATCCTCTTCTTCCTGGGTATCTGTTGCTGATTCATTCGTTGCTCCAGGGATAGTGCCTTCTGTTGGCCTGACAATTACATCAGAGCGTGTTATAGGGGCAATTTGGGAAGTATATGCCAGATACTCTGATTCAGACAAGATTTCATATGCAGTAATATCAGTGACAAGTGGAGCCGTGTCAATTGGGATCTCATCTAGTGAAATAGGTTGACCTGTAAGCGTTGATCGTGTTTCTCTTTGTTTTACCTGTCTCAGTTCATAAGGATCGAGATACACACCCCGCTCAGTTTGCGGTGTATCCATCTCTCCCCAAAAATTGCCTAAAGATCCAATATACACTTGTCCATTGTACCGGTATGCTGGCGGTGTCATGGTCATCTGTGGCTCGGCAGCCCATCCACCAATATTCTGCCCGTCAATATTGTTAATAGTATTAAAAAAGGCGTTACTGCGATATGCTTGATTAAAAGAGATGCCAAACATATTCCCCTGTATATGCGAATTCATTATCGTCAGGTTTGCAGTGTTTTCACCTCGAATTCCAACAGGATGCCCTGTAATGTGTATATTTCGAAGCATAACATCAGAAGCACTGACATAAACCCCTCCTTTAGAAGATATGCCGGTTATCACAAAACCATCAACAGATGCCCCCGAACCTGCACCTGTGATAGTAATTCCATACTGCTTTGGAGATGCCTCAATATGAGGAAGACCAGCCCGATCATCGACACCAATAAGAGCTATCGCTTTATTTATTCGGATCTCGGGATAAACACCACTGTGGACATAAATCCTGTCGCCAGGGACTGCAAGAGCAATAGCTTCTGTGATGGAAGAGATATCAAATGGTACGTGGATCGCATTATCAGAACTATCTGCACACGCGATGCACATCGCGCCAAAACATAAAACTACAATAGTTGCGCAGATAACCGAGAGCACCTGGCTACCTGATCTATAGTGACTCACAGATCCCTCCTATGGGATCTAAAAAATTGATGTATACAGATATGTATCTACCTTATTCAGTCAGCAAGACTGCGTTAATAACACCATGCTGACCTGGGCGGCTCACGATTTTTGCACGACCAACGCTTGTTTTGATAATTGCACCCTTTGTTAAAAGATTTCGTCGAACAAAGTTTGGGTTTGCTGAATTTTCTTCGACTTTTTCGATGGTTGCACGCACTGTTTCGCCAGTTTTCTGGTTGCACACACTTGCGATTTCACAGCGAAAAGCCCGTACTTTAATATTGCCACCGCGGACTCGGCTTATTTTACGTCGATCTGCACCAATATACGTGTTTGCTGGAGCAGATCCGATTTCATGTCTTCTCTTTCCCCGTGCGTGGTGGTATCGTCCACCGCTTGCTTTCCGAACGGATTTACCTTGCCATAACATTACATGTCACCTATTTCTTGAAACAAGAGTATCTGAATTGTTGTGGGAGACTACTGTACTCAGAGTTCTTTATACTATGCAGATGGTATATTTAAAATACATTGCTTTCTGTTGTAAACAGATGGGCCTGATCAACAATCTGATACAATCCAGCTCTAACACCAAAATCAAGAATCCCATAAGCACAACTTATCGTGAGAAGTGCATTTTCTTCTGATTGTGTACGGGAATAGAGCAACTCTCTTTCAATTCTGCGGTAGATCTCATCTGCTGCTTTCCACAGAGGCGAGCCAGACACTGGTGCAATTTGAATGGAGCGAAGTGCACAAGAGAGCATCATATCATAGCGTTCTTTTTTTTCGCACAGCCTTGAATGATATTGTGAATCGAGTGATGAAATATCTGGAAGATCAAAGAGCTCTGCTTGAACATAACCAAGGAAAACAGTTGCAGAAAGCCAGCCATGGGCATATCCAAGTGATGCAAGCCAATTAACGATATCATCATCTTTCGCAAAATGAGCCGCATCATGCAGGTATGAATCAATCATCTCAGTCGCCTGAACAGCACATGTTCCAAGAGGTGTCTCTTCTTTTACAATGAGAATAGAAGATGCGAAAGATGAACGAAGCTTCTGTTCATATCTTTGTATATCATTACCTGAGTTATGCGTGGTCATGAGCCTATGCCTGTGTTAGACTGAGGTCAGCGAATGTCGTAAGATACTCCTGTTCAATGTGGTGAAGTGATGCAGGAACAATCAGAATATGGAGTGGTTCTCCAAAATCATGATCTGAAATCTGTGCAGATGTTCCTGCATAGACTTCAGGTTCATGTGAACCGGCACGTGCAATACCGATATACAATTCCGGCATGGAAAGAGGAGCTTCTGCCGTTTTATAGAGGGTTTGGAGGATCTCCATTGCTTCATGGATGTGCATATGGCGACTCGGTTGAATATCAAGGTATACGAGCGTGTGGAGATCATATGTACGGTTGTGTTCAATCGTATCAACTGGAGTGCGTGGCATCCAGTTCTTATATGGAAATGGAATTGAACAGGATTTGCCAAAACGGTAGTTTTGAAGTCCAGATAACCCACACACCGCACTGATGATAGACGCACCATGAATTATTTCGGTCTGCACCCCTTCTCGTGCTGCTCGAATGCGGAGATCTGCATGGGTTGTTGAGATCATCGGATCTCCTCCTGTGAGGAAAACAACGGTATGAGTCTTTGCCTGTTCTATCAATGTATCCGGATGGATCTCTACGTCCTCTCTTCCAAGCACCTGAACCGGCTTTTGATATCGCTCTGATAGCTTTTCTGAAGAAGTACCCATTAAAGAGGAAGTGTATCCTTCGAGATAGACATAGTCTGCGAGACTGATCAAGGAGGCTCCTCGCACAGATACATCATCTGCGCTATAAAGACCAAGACCTATAAAAAAAAGCATATTTTTTTCGTATTTATTTTCCGAAAACGACCTCTCCGTTTTCGATCATAAATGGTTTCCATGGCATTGAAAGACCCATGCCACCCTTGATTGTGAGTTCATTTCCATGCTCTCCACTTCGCACCTCAATGACAATCATCATTAACTGTTTAAGTACTGCTACTGTTTTTGGATCGAAAGATTCAGCATTCAACAAAAAAACACCGATTGAACCAAATTTTTTGAGTTTTCCTGATATAACATGAAGGAATTGATAGACAGTGTCGAGAGGTCGAAATAGCAAAAGAGTAGTTATAGACAAGACACAATATCGAATTGGAGTTGGAAACATATGATTTGGATCATCAGCAAAATTTCCTTTCATAATTTCCTCT
>WRER01000183.1 GCA_009779205.1 Methanobacteriota archaeon
CATGAAACCATTACCGCTTTGACGTTTATTGTCATCATTATTATGACACCATTATTGCATAGAGCGATAAACATGATAGGATATAAACTGGGGTTCAAAGACGTCCCATGGTAGCCATGGAAACCATTACAAAATTCTTACTTGAGCATAATGCAATACGAACCGGAGATTTCGTACTTACATCTGGTGCTACAAGCTCATATTATGTTGATGTAAAAACAGCGATGACAGATCCAGTTCTGCTGAAGAGTATTGCTGATTTAATCACCAATACAGCGGTATTTGATATTGTGGCAGGTGTTGCGGTAGGTGGGATCCCACTTTGTGTTGCAACATCCCTCTCAGCAGGTACTCCATTTGCTGTCATTCGTGCTGATGCAAAAAGTCATGGGCTTGCTGATACTATTATTGGGGATGTGAAAGGGCATCGCGTGCTGCTTGTAGAAGATGTAACCACATCTGGCAATTCTGCACTCTATGGCGTAAAAGAGATTCGTGCAGCTGGAGGCATTGTGAATACTGTCATTACTGTTGTTGATCGATGCCAGGGAGCTGATGAAACTCTTGGAAAAGAGGGTATCCGCTTGGTTGCGTTGGCGACACTTGATGAACTTCTGAAACTAAAAGGAATAAATGTATAGCCTTTTCCTTTTTTAGATTTCATCTTTTGATACATGTTATGAACCATATGAAGATCCTTTTGGTTGGTTCCGGAGGACGTGAACATGCAATAGCTCGTGCTTTTTCAAAAAGTCAAAAAGTGGAGTTATTCTCAGTAATGGCGACACCTAATCCGGGCATCATCGATTGTGCCAGTTCCTATCTTATTACAAAAGAAGTAAATTGCGATGAAATATCGGAATTTTGCAAGAAACATGAAATAACACATGCATTCATCGGTCCAGAAACTCCATTGGAAGCTGGAATCTGTGATGTGCTCATTGATGGGGGCGTCAAATGTGCAAGTCCGAGCAGGGCCGCTGCACGGATCGAGACTGATAAAGCATTTTGTCGAGATCTTATGAGAACTCACGGCATTAGTGGATGTCCTGCGTATCAGTTTTTTGCAGATGCAAAAGATGCTGTACATTTTCTAAAAAGCCATGCAGGTGTAGAGTACGCAATTAAGCCCGTGGGACTGACTGGCGGGAAAGGGGTTCGTATTATTGGAGAGCATGTAGATCTCACAGGTGCAGAAGAGTATATCAGGGAGCTAGGGCATAATATCGTGCTTGAAGAGCGACTTTTTGGAGAAGAGTTTACGCTTCAGGCTTTTGTGGATGGAAAAACATTGATTCCGATGCCACTGGTTCAGGATCATAAGCGGGCTTTTGAAGGAGATACAGGTCCAAATACCGGAGGGATGGGATCATACTCGATGTCAGATCATGGCTTGCCATTTGTGAGTGAAGATGATTACAATAAGGCTTTGTCTATCATGAAGTCTGTGGTATCTGCTCTGGCTGATGAAGGGTCTCCATATATTGGTGTCTTATATGGCCAGTTCATGAGTACTGCGACAGGTCCGATGGTAGTTGAGTTCAATGCCCGATTTGGTGATCCGGAAGCCATGAATGTCATGACGCTTCTTGAATCAGATGCTGGTGATCTTATTGAAGCGATGACAGAGGGCACGCTGGATCGAATCAGTATTTCATTTGCAAAGCAGGCAACAGTCTGCATATATCTTGTTCCTGCGGGATATCCAGGTAATCCACAAGTTGATAGTGAGATCGTTGTTCCTGATAACCATGACGCATTGCTGTATTATGCGAATGTACGGCGAGATCACCAGAGCCGCCGCCTTATTACCGGACATTCCCGTTCTCTTGCATTTGTTGGCGTGGCGAATACCCTTGAAGAGGCCCGTGAAGCTGCTACTTTAGCGGCATCAGAAGTGATAGGAGCAGTACGGTTTAGAGCAGATATTGGAACCACAGAAGTGCTTGAGCGTCGTATCGCTCACATGAAAGATATTCGAGGCGATCCCACGTGAAGCGTAATCTGATCTCTTTGCTCGATATAACGAAAGAAGAGTTTTTCACAATACTGGATCTTGCAGCTCGGCTGAAAGCTGAACGGAGAGCAGGCACTTTTAAACCATATCTGAATCGTCAATCTCTTGGGATGATTTTTGAGAAATCATCCACCCGTACTCGAATCTCCTTTGAGGTTGGAATGCATGAGCTTGGTGGAACTGCACTTTTTCTGAGCCCTGATGATATGCAGATCGGGAGAGGTGAGTCGATTGCTGATACAGCGCGTGTCATGTCTCGATTTGTTTCTGCGGTTATGATTCGTGCATTTTCTCATGAGACGATAGAAGAGTTTGCAAGATATGCCAGTGTGCCTGTCATTAATGGCCTTTCAGATCGTGAGCATCCGTGCCAGATCCTGGCAGATGTAATGACGATTCGTGAGCGTTTTGAGAAGCTTGATAACTTACGGGTCGCATGGATTGGTGATGGAAATAATGTTTGTCACTCGATCATTTTGTCAGCAATATATACCGGATATGAGGTTTGTATCGCCTGTCCGAAAGAGTTCATGCCTGATGCAGCTGTGATTGAGATCGCACAGGCACGCGGTGCGAATATTGTATTATGTGATACACCAGGAGAGGCTGCAAAAGGTGCAGATGTCGTAATTACTGATACGTGGGTATCAATGGGCGATGAACAGGAAGAAGCACTCCGTCGGGAGATCTTCAAGCCCTATCAGATCAATTCCGAGTTGATGGATCTTGCAAAACCTGATGCAGTAGCACTGCATTGTCTTCCCGCTCATCGTGGTGATGAGATCACTAATGAGGTTATGGATGGAGCTCAGAGTGCAATATGGGATGAGGCTGAAAACAGATTACATGCACAAAAAGCACTTATTCTCTGGATTTTGAACAAGATATAAATATAAAACTCTTTTTTCCTGATATTAGATGAAATGGAGGCGTTTTTATGCTGGATAAGAGATCAGTTAGAAAACTAGCAGCAAAATACGCTGAAGAAGTTTAAAAAGTGTTAGATCCAGACACCATCATATTATTTGGATCATATGTCAATGGTAAACCACATGAATGGAGTGATATTGATATTTCAGTTGTCATGAATAATTTTCAGGGCAATTGGATGGAAACAGTACATTTGTTGTTTGATTTGAGAAAAAATGTCAGTTTCGACATAGAACCTCATTTACTTGATGAATCACGTGACAAAAGTGGTTTTCTC
>WRER01000184.1 GCA_009779205.1 Methanobacteriota archaeon
AACGAATATCTATCAAGGTTCCATCCGGAAGAAAACGACATAATGTGTTAGATGCGTTTAATGGCATAAGCCATGAGTTGGTAACTGTAAAAAATGACGCTTATGTGAATTCCTTCACCATAATTGAGTTGCTTAAAGACGTTTGTTCACATTATAAATATCAAAAGTAGTAACAAATATTATCCCTTTTTCAGTCAATAGTATTGTATGCAGATAACATTTCTTGGACACGCATGTGTGGTACTACGCGGAACAAAAACAATAGTCATTGATCCATGGGTTCCAACCGGATTTCCAAAAGATATCAAACCAGATGTAGTTGTACTCACCCATGCACATGGAGATCATCTTGGAGAAGTGAGCGATCTTCAGGCGCACGTCATATGCGCGAATGAACTCGCCCTCTATTACAGTGAAGAAGGACTTTCTACGGATCCAATGAATATTGGGGGAACGATTAAGTATGATGGTGTGAGCTACACAATGACATGGGCTCCCCATTCATCCTGGATTAATACAGAGGGATGTGGCAGGTATGGAGGATCTTCAGCAGGGTTTGTGATCACAATGGACGGCATCACAGCCTATCATGCTGGAGACACTGGTCTTTTCTCAGATATGCATCTCATTGGGGAACTGTACCGTCCAGATATTGCCTTCCTTCCGATTGGAGGAAGATATACCATGGGACCACGTGAAGCCATGGTGGCAGCAGAGTTTGTTGGAGCAAAGACAGTTGTCCCAATTCATTACAATACATTTCCTCATATCGAATTAACTGACGAAGAAGTATTGTCATTTAAGACTACAATCGAAAGAACAACAGATCTATCAGTTATTCTATTGAAACCAGGAGAATCAATAGAGATCCCATAATTCCCATTTTTATGCCAGTAGATTGTTGTCTTCCATCATGCTTCCCCGATAGAGGAATAAACGCACTCATAACTCGTCTTTCTCCTGATCTTGAAAAAGGCCCTCAATCGAGATCTCATAACTCTCATTTTTATGCCAGCAGATTGTTATATTCATTATACTTCCCCAGATAGGGGAATAGACGCGCTCATAACTCGTCTCTCTTCTGATCTTGAAAAAGACCCACTCCACACATATCTCATTGCACCAACGAAGCAGCTGACTCGAACCATACAAAACAGGCTGGATCAGAAAGGTATTGCATATGTTGCGGATCAGGTCGCCACAATGAAAGAATTTTGCACAGACCATACACGCCATGATATGACCGGTGTCCACATCCTTGCGAATGGAGAAGCAATCACGATTTTCGGTGTATTATTTGATAAGCACAGGAATTCATTTCCTTTGCTTCGTGCATATAATAAATCAAGCCACATACAAAAATTATTTCGATTTTTTGGAGATGTAACCAAGCATACCATTCCTTTTCCGGAATGTTTTCATGAATATAACTCTGAAAAAATCAAAGAACTTGGCAGATTATATGAGATATATCACAGTTATTTGCGCGAACACAACTATGTTGATGAATATCAGCTCATTGAGCACACACGAGAGAGCATTGTAACAAATAACAAAAATAACCATTTTGATACAGTCTATTTTTTTGGATTGTATGATCTCGAACTCTCAGTATTAGAACGTGATCTTATCCATGTCATATGTGAACACGCAAGAAAAATAGATTGTACTGTTCCATATGGATTTGATGATACAATTTTCGATTCTCGCCCCTCATATCTCTCGGGCTGCCCGGATATTGTATATAAATATGAACCAGATATCGGAGAAAACGGTGGATTTACAAACATTTTTTCCGCAAAACTTGCACAAACAAAAACCATCCCCCGGATTCAGACGCCACTATACTCAATAATAGGAGAAATGGGAGAAGATACAGAAAAGCGAGAGAAGGAATATATTGAAAGCTGTGCGACAAAAACGGAAGAAATTACACGTATTGCAAAGGAAATCACAAGACTGTGTGCAGAAGAGGATCTCTATGATGATATTACGATTGCATTTCCTGATGTAAAGGATATTCTCCTGTTTTTAGACATGATTTTTGCAGAATATCAGATTCCATTCTATACCAGTCAGGAGTACCAATTCTCCTCTCATCCATTCTCGCAATTCTGCATGGATCTCCTCTCTCTCCTAGAACAGGATCTCTCGTATGAAAAACTGTTCCCTGTAGTTATGAGTCCATATTTCAGACATGAAAATCTATCTGGAAAATGGCTCGATCTGCTCATGCGATCTGCTCATCTGGAACAGATCCCTGATAATATCGAAGATGTTCTTGAAAAAATTGAAAATGGAGAGAAAGAAAAGCGCCTCCCACTTCCAAAAAAAATACTTTTAGAGACTCTTGATGAATATCAAAAATTTGCGCAGAACATCAAAGCATTACAGGGAAAAAAGACTGCAGGAGAACATGCAAAAAGCATCCTCGCTATTTTTACATTGATTGTCAATGTAAAACACATTCATGATGACAATGATGAAAATGTCCGTATTGAGTCTATATATTCGCGATTTCAGAAATATGTACGCGATAGCGCAATGTTCATCCATGCATCTGAACCGAACATTGCAAACATAACACTTGAACAGTACTGCACATATACACGCCATTACCTGGAGCAGGTAGCATTTCCAGGACCTGCTGATAGAAGTGGAGTCAGAATTCTGAGCCTTCGCGAACTGGCATATGAGACATGCCCATATCTCTTTCTTGCTGGACTCAATGAAGGAGATATTCCACATCTGACAAACACACATCCATTTACAACAAGAGAAGAGACAAACGTGCTCGGTATTCTCAAACCGGCAGATATTGTAAAATTAGAGCAATACTATTTCATCTCTGCTCTTTGTGCCGGAAAAAAGGCAATATACCTAAGTTTCCGTAATGATGAAAGTAAGAACCTGATCGAGTCCCCATTTTTTGATCAGGTGTTGTTCAATTGTCATATAAACAAATGGCCGCAGGTAGATGAGAACAAGGAGGACTTTGAGACTGATAGATCAGATCTTGCTTTGAGAATTGAGATCGAACAAAGATATCGAACAGGAACATTGCGATCAGAATATGATGGAATCATTTCTGATGCTCCATGTGTAGATCACTATCTTTCAGTCCGCTTTGGACCAGATGCAGACTGGTCAGTAAGTACGCTTGAAACCTATGCTCATTGTCCATTTCGGTTTTGGATTGAGCGTGTATTACATGTAAAACCA
>WRER01000185.1 GCA_009779205.1 Methanobacteriota archaeon
GAACACTACGCATGACTGATGCAGCTGCAGGACTCCTCCTATGTACAGAGGCAGGAGGGATTGTGTCTACTCCAGATGGGAAGGAGTTATCTTTTCCAGAAACTATTCGATCAGGTATTTCAATCATAGCATCAAATGGCTATTTGCATGACAAGATTATCAGTGTAACTACACGAAATCACGAGGAGAAATGATTTATGGCGAATATATCCTTCGTGAGTAAAGATGTACTGGTTTGTAAGCAGTATATCGATACACTTGTTGCAGAATTAAGGCTGCTTGGACATCATGTAACTCTGCATGAGAACAGTACATATGACGAAGGAGAAAAAAGCATAGGTGACACGACGTTCCCATCCATTACCCCACTATTTACAGAACAGGCAGTTCCGGACTATGTTGTTACTGTTGGTGGCGATGGAACTATTCTTCTTACAGTTCACCGCATGCCCATTCAAGTACCTCTCATTGGAATTAATTTTGGAAATGTAGGATTTTTAGCAGATCTTCATCCAGATACTGCATCTCTGTTTCTAAAGCACGTGCTTGAACAAAAAAATCCAAAAATAAATCGGCGTATGCGAATTCGTTTTGATGTAAATGGGACATATGCAGGAACTGCTCTCAATGAAGCAGTTATCATGACAGACAGACCATCAAAGATGTTGATGCTCACAGTCTGTATTGATGGAATGCTGGCAGAAGAGTTCAGAGCTGATGGTTTGGTAATCAGTACTCCAACTGGATCGACTGCATATGCAATGAGTGCAGGAGGGCCGATCGTGGATCCACGTCTGGAAACATATATTATGGTTCCAATAGCGCCATTTATCCTGACGAATCGCCCTCATCTCATACAAACAGAACGTAATGTCAGCATCAGGTTAGCAGGAGAGAAATCTGCACGTCTGGTCATCGATGGGCAAAAAACGATTATGCTTGAACATGACAGCAAAATCTCAATTGAGAAGTCAACAGAACCGGCATTGTTCGTAGACGCTGGAGAAAATTTCTTTGAAAAAGTGACGAATAAATTAAGACATCTTTAGCAGTATGCAATTGTATTAATAAATTTAAAAAATTATTATCGTAATATTTTTTGTTGGGGTAATATTGTGGAGAGATACTTATGAATACATCTTCTCATTTTTGATCTACATATTGTTTTAATGCGTTTCGTACAGTTCATCGATATCCGAACAATGAAGTGCAGGAAATAGGCAAGCAGGTGTCCATGAAACTCATGAGATCGTATAGCCTGCATTTGTCAGTGAATTCGTCACCTCTTTGATAAAGACATTATACGGAGCTCGCGAAACAATATCAGAAAGACGTGCGAGAACCTCAGAGACATGTTCATCAGCATCGATAACAAATCGATTTTTAATCTTGCCACAGATAACACCATCACTGTCTCGAACCAGATAATCATAACACCCGCTCTTTCTACAATAATCAGGACGAGTACTATGAATAATGCACCGTGCTTCATTATCAGAGATATATCTCAAAAAAGGACAAGACTCAGGATATTCCTCAAAGACTGACATATCAGATAGCAAATGCTGCATCTCTTCTGAAACTGTGACATCTATTCGCTCACCAGTTGGTGTAAATTCGAGCTCAAACTCATATACACCTGCATCAGATGAAGCTGCATGAGCTTCATGATATGGACCAAGATAACGACAACAGACTCCGCAGCACAAACATTCAAACGCCATAACTCATCCTGATGATCTATCAACTATCTTCTAATCCATGAAACTTCCTGGGAAATAATGAACTGAGGTCAATGTTTGACATTATACTCTCTCCATCGCAAAAAATCTTTTCACGATATTTGTACATGGTGAATAACAGAAAATATCTTTTCGCCAAGCAGTATAATATTAATATGAGAACATGAGAACACGCGACGGAAGTAATCTGGATTCATCACAGATTGAAGCAGTTCGAAAAAAAATTAGTGCATTATATAAACAAGAAAAGTTTGGAGAATGCATCCGCGAATGCAATAATGCGATAAAGCAGGGATATCAAGATGCAAGTCTGTACAATACAAAAGCCATCGCACTTCTGCAACTCGGGGAGCATGAAAGAGCAAAAAAATCTATTGATATTGCAGTACGACTGGCACCAGATAATGCGCACTACGCCAAGAACAAAGAATCAATTACAGCGAAAATTGAGGAAGTTCAAGTAAAGTCTGATGAAGAAGAGAATATTGTACCTGCTCAGAATCAGCACCAGGAAACAGAAGCAACCCCTCCCGATCAGCCATCATCCTCGAATGAAAGTGAGGATGGACCTAGCTCCCATGTAATAATAATAAAAAGCGAACTAGATCCTGCTGAAGAGATTCGAAGATATAAAGCCATGTTAGACAATGGAATCATCGATCAGCAATACTTCGAGACGAAAAAACAACAATTGCAAAACCTCTGATGCTCGCACAAAAAAAGTGGGCCCGCTGAGATTCGAACTCAGGACCTCCGCCATGTCAAGGCGACGTCATAACCAGCTAGACCACGAGCCCGTGGCTGTGTGCTTCAATATGTTGTATTTTACAAGATATAAATGAATCCATTTCTATTCACAAACAGAACCAAGCGAGTCAGTGGTGAAAGGTAAGGGGATGATAATTATGAATACAACCTTTTGCTATGTACTTCATGTTATCTTGCAATGGCAGAATTTTTAGAGGTTGATGTCTTACTATCAGTTGATGGTGATTTCGTCAAAATGTCAGCTAAAACGAAAGCAAAAGTAAAAGTAATGAATCCTGTAAATTGGCTACGGAGGTTTAAAAATGGATGAACCGATTGATATACACGATACTTTTGATCTCCAAAAACGAGGTATGGATGCACTCGTACGTGAGTTAGGAGAAATTGGTGCAATTACCTTTCTTCAACTATATGATAGAGGCAGTGGAGACTACACGAAAGAGCGTCATAATTACTTTAAGCATATGAGCGTAGATGATATTGCGAATGGAATAATAAGTAGAAGGAAAATTTAATCCCAGGGGTTAAACCATCTTCCACTGCTCCTTGCCCTTTATAATTTTACACTTTTAGGACTTACGCAAAACTGCACCTTTGTAAATCATAATAACTTATTAAACCACCTCAAATAACTATTTCAAGTTAACAAATGTTTAAGCCATAGGAGTTACGCACCCTTGTGTGAAAA
>WRER01000186.1 GCA_009779205.1 Methanobacteriota archaeon
ACAGACTGTATCCTGGTAACAGATGGTGGTGAAGACGAATATGTTCTTCCGATAATTCAATCGCGTATTCCCGTAACATCAATACAACGTGTCGTCGTTAATCAGATGCCAAACCTTGAGGGAACATACTATATTATCAAAAAGATCGTCAGTGATCCAAAAATATCGAAGGTTGTACTGGTACTCCCAGGGCTTGTACTTCTCTTATACGCCATTTGCTATGCTCTCAATCGGCCTGAGATTGCAACCATGCTCATTGCAGCAGCTGTCGGTGCATACTGTTTATATAAAGGATTTGCGCTTGATGAATTGCTTACAGATGAGATTCTCGATTTAAAATCGACCCTTATCAGGGGACGATTCTCCTTTGTTACCTACATTGGAGCTCTCATATTTATGATAACTGCTCTTCAACAAGGACTACAGGCGTTAAATGCATATTGGGATGGAAGTGGCATTTTTCCAATGGCACTCCTCTTCGTATGGGGGTCCATGCTTTGGTTCATGATTGCCGGTATTATCGCATCTCTTGGCCCTATCATAGATGGGTTTCTTTATGATAGAGATCACATGATCAAAGTCATTTTCGTCCCATTCTTCATCAGTGCTGTGTGTGTATGTGCGTACGGAGCTTCAAGTTATTTACTGGCAGACTATGGATTTTCAGGATTTCCGATTGATCCAGAAACTGGAATGCTGTACATCATCTTTGGTGCGATAAGTGGACTTATTAGTCCATGCATTGGACTTCTCCTGCAACATAGTATTCACAGACACCTCCTAGACCGAGGATTATTGAAGCGAACAGAAAAACAAACATAGTGTCTGCTAATCCTCTCACACTTTTTACTTCTCCTATTATTTCCCCTCCTGTATCACGCTCCATTCCTGCGGCATCAGGTGATACCAAGAACAATGTAGCTGAGGGTAGTTAAGTGAAAATGGTGTACTAGAACGTTCATTACACTCAAACTAATAACCCTTCAAATGGGAAAATTCAACTTAAAATCATCTTTTAAACAGAAAAAGTTCGTTTTTTTTCAAAAGCGAGTACTCTTTAAATAGCACAAACTGCCACACTCTATGAGGTACAGAATATGGATTTCTCATATGTTACAACTACCTGTCCCTACTGTGGTACAGGATGTTCACTTAACCTCGTGGTAAAGGACGGAAAAGTCGTTGGTACAAAACCATTCCACCGCTCTCCCGTGAATGAGGGAAAACTCTGCCCCAAAGGCAACTTCGCTCATGAGTTTGTAAACCACGAAGACCGATTAACAAAACCTCTCATCAAAAAAGATGGGAAATTTGTTGAGGCAAGCTGGGATGAAGCGATAAAACTCGTTGCAGAAAAGCTTAAATCCTTCAAGCCAAGTGAAATTGCTTGTCTTTCATCTGCCCGTGTCTCAAATGAAGAGAACTATGTAATGATGAAATTCGCACGCGGAGCCTTAAAGACAAAACATATTGATCATTGCGCTCGTCTGTGCCATTCCTCCACCGTCGCAGGACTTGCTACCATCTTTGGTTCAGGTGCGATGACAAATTCAATCCTTGATATTCCAGAGGCCAAATGTATTTTCATCATTGGAAGTAACACATTTGAACAACACCCCCTCATTGGGCGGAGAGTTGTTCAGGCAAAACTAAACGGTGCAAAACTCATTTATGCAGATCCCCGCCTGACCATCACAGGCAAGCAGGCAGATCTCTACATGCAATTTACTTCTGGTTCCGATGTGGCAATCTTAAACTGTCTCATGCAGCAGATTATCACAAATGGATGGGAAGACAAAGAATTCATCAACAACAGATGCACCGGCTATGAAGAGCTCAAAGCAGAAGTGATGAAAGACACCTACACACCTGAGAATGTCGAACAGATCTCAGGCATCCCTGCAGATCAGCTTCGCCAGGCTGCTGAGATGATCGGAACTGCAGAGAGCTGTGCAATCCTCTACTCGATGGGAATTACGCAGCACATTGTCGGTGTTGAAAATGTTAGATCCATTGGAAACCTCCAGATGCTCACTGGAAACCTTGGAAAGCGAGGTGCAGGAGTCAATGCACTGCGTGGACAATGCAATGTGCAGGGTGCCTGTGACATGGGCTGTCTGACAAATGTCTATACCGGATACCAGAAAGTCATAGAAGAAGCCGCTCAGAAGAAATTTGAAGATGCATGGGGATTCCCAGATGGCATTGCACCAGGAGAGATTGGATATGCAGTCACTGAGATCATGAATGTGCTCGTTGACAATCCTGGAGAACTGAAATGCATGTACATCATGGGTGAAAATCCAATGATTGCAGATCCAGACATTACTCACGTCGATCATGCACTGGATAAGCTTGAGTTCCTCGTTGTACAAGATATCTTCCTTACTGAGACTGCACAGAAAGCCCACGTTGTGCTTCCAGCAGCATGTTTTGCAGAAAGAGATGGCACGCAGACAAACACAGAGCGTCGAGTGCAAAGACTGCGTAAAGCACAAGATCCACCCGGTGAAGCAAAACTCGATTGGAAGATTCTGTCAGAGGTCGCAGCAGCACTTGGGTATGAGAAACAGTTTGCATGGGAAACTGCCGAAGATGTCTTCAACGAGATTGCACTCCTGACTCCACAATATCATGGTATGACATATGAGCGACTGAACAAACCAGAAGCACTTCACTGGCCATGTCCTGATGAAAACAGCCCAGGTACTCCAATTCTCCACACGCAAGCATTTAATGGAATGCCAGAGGGCAAAGGTCTCATGTCTGGAATTGCATGGAAGCCCCCAGCAGAAGTTCCAGATGAGGAATATCCATTTGTCCTTACAACAGGACGTATGCTCTTCCACTGGCACACCGGATCCACGTCACGGCGCAGTAAAAGACTCCATGAAGAGGTTCCAACAGGATATGTCGAGGTTAACGACGAGGATGCAGCACGCCTTGGTATCAAAAATGGAGAGATCATACGTGCGTTCAGCCGCCGTGGTGAAATTGAGGTTCCAGCCAGAGTAACGCCAGATATCAAGAAAGGAACCATTTTCATTCCATTCCACTTTGCCGAGTGCTGTGCAAATGTGCTGACGAACAATGCGCTTGATCCAACTTCAAAAATTCCTGAATACAAGGCATGTGCTGCAAACATCGCTAAACTGGGGGCCTAACAATGGTGG
>WRER01000187.1 GCA_009779205.1 Methanobacteriota archaeon
AACCAGTCAATCATTGTACATTCTCTGTATTTCTGTATTTATTAAATCATAGCCCTTTATCATAGATGTATTGTGTTGTCATGCCTCAAAGCATAATTTCTTTCTGTCAGCATTGTGTAGTTACATTATATGAAAAAAATGAAATCTCCCAAGAAGCAAACATGTCCAATCTCTCCGATTTCTCTTTTAATATTCGCCATATTCTTCATGCTGACCTGTTTCAGTCCTCTATTGGCCGATGATGAAAGCGAACTCCCACCGTTTGAGATTATATTCTATAATCCTGATTCCCCTCCTACTACGGCGGCAGAATGGGCTCAATCCAGTTTTTCAGCTCAAATGCTCGGTGACATTAATGCAGCAATCCAAGCAATGCTGAATGCCACATTGCTAGAACCGGATTCTGCTGTGTACCATACAGGCCACTCTGTTTTGCTGACGAGAATCGGTGATTATGAAGCTGCATATGACGCAGCACAGCGATCCATTGCCCTTGATCCTGATTATGCCGTGGCATGGTCTGCCCTCGGCGATGCGGCATCTATGACCAATCGGATAGATGAAGCTCTTCATGCCTATAAGTATGCGCTTTCTCTGAACCCTGATGGAGAGTCTGCTGTGATCATACGGTACAATATTGGATCACTGTTTCTTGATCAAGGAAAATTTGAAGAAGCTCGTATGTATTTTGAAGAGGTTCTCGAGCGTGATGATTCACAAGCGGCAGTTTGGCTCAATAAAGGTGTTGCAGAGTATGGAATTGGAGATTTTGTGAATGCATCAATCTCCTTTGAAGAGGCCCTCATGCGTGATCCAGATGTTTCCGGTGGACTTGATAATTTGAATGCAACTCGTGAGAAGCTTTCCAATCCACAATCTTCACCTCTTGGAATTCCTGTGATTCTTCTCGGTCTTGGTGCGAGCCTCTTAATCCTGCGAAGAAGATTGTAACGAAGGAAACAATATTCCTTCTTTTTCATCTTTTCCGTTTTTTTCTTTTTTTCACTCTTTTGGCAGGATGTGACACCTTAATAGCAACTTTATTTGATGAGGTGTAATAGGTTATCAATGAGTGATATATGCCTGGATGCTGATCTCGCCGCAGCAGCAGAAGTAATCCTGGCTTCAGATGCGGTTACTATTATCTCACATATTGATGCAGATGGCATCACCAGCGAGTCTATTTTGTCACAAGCTATCTCTCGTCTTGGTATTTCCGTCAAAACTACGTTTATTCGTCAGCTTGATCCACTTACTCTTCATCAGATTCCTCAGGATGATTCTTTGAAGATATTTTCAGATCTTGGGTCTGGACAACAAATTTTGATCGAACAACTTGGGTTTGAAAGTGATCAGGTTATTATTGTGGATCATCATGTCAGCCAGCCTGGTGAACGTGAGTATCTTGAGGTTAATAGCCTGAAATACGGAGAACATAAAACAAGTGCTGCCGGTATTGCGTATCTGATCGCAAGAGAGCTTGATTCCACAAATAAAGATCTTGCAAAACTCGGTATTGTCGGTAATGTTGGAGATATGATGGATCGTGAGGATCTGCGTCTCACCGGTCTTTCACATGCGATTCTTAAAGATGCTATTGATCATGGGAATGTGGAAATATGGGAGCGGGATCTCAATATCTATGGAATATCTACTCGCCCTCTTCCAAATGCGCTTGCATATACTGATGATATTGATATTCCTGGAATTTCAAATGATGTCTCTGGTGCGCAACGATTTCTTGAACACCTTGGTATTTCTCAGATTCAAGGGAGATGGCCGGTCTGGCAGGATCTTTCATTTGAAGAGAAGCAACTTGTGACGTCCGCACTTGTTGAATATGTGATAGCACATAATCGTTCAACGGAGCGAATGTTTATTGATCATTATTTGTTTTTGGATGAACGCCGTGACTATGCCCCGCTTCTGAATGCATCGGAGTATGCGACGCTGCTGAATTCCTGTGGAAGATGGAGTAAGCCCTTGCTTGGAAGTGCGATTTGCAGAGGAGATCGTGGTGTTTCTTATCAGGAAGCAGATATCATGCTTCGTAATCACCGTTCGAAAATTCGCGAAGTTCTTGAATATATTACCGATAACGGGGTGTCAGAGTACTCTCACATGTTGTTTATTCATGTAGGTGGTCGATTTCCAGATACTATCGTTGGTATTGGAGCAGGAATGGCTTTATCACGCTTGAATCCAAAAAAGCCGATTCTCATTATGTGTGAAGATTCGATGGATGAGACGGTTACGAAGGTTTCGATGCGTACAAAACCAGATGTTATTAAATCTGGAGTTGATCTCCAGGCTGCTCTTTCGACGGCGGCAGAGCGGTATGGAGGGTCTGGCGGGGGACATAAGATTGCAGCGGGAGCGTTTATTCCAAAGGATGTAGAGCGGGAGTTTGTGGAAGATGTCAACAGGATACTTGCAGAACAGTTTGGAGCGAGCGAGAGCAATAGCTGATTTTCAGTTTTTCAAAGGAGCGGGTATCTGTCTCTTTCCTGATCAATGTACGTTTATTCTTTCGAGGCGCGGAAATGTCCGCCAAATTTTGCTTGATAAGCAACGCCTTGCAACACTTCGTGCTCATGATGGACGCTTGACACTTGGACTTGCAGGGTGCAGGCGGCTGTATGAGGCTGTTCCTGCTCCCAGATTTCGGGTTGTGGTGAAGCAGGATGTTGCTTCTTTTATTGCAGCTGGAAAGAATGTCTTTGCAAAGCATGTTGTCAGTGTTGATCCAGCACTGGCAGCAGGTGATGAAGTATTGGTTGTTGATGAAACGGGAGCTTTGCTTGGCATTGGGATGGCTCACCTGTGTGGTTCTGAGATGCTTGGATCTATGTATGGCGCTGCGGTAGAGATAAGGAAGGGAGTTGATCAAGACTGATGGGCACTGTATAGATTTACGAGAAACGTGAGGCTATATAAAATGTGTTAAGAAGTAGGAATACAATGAGGTGCAAACGAGAGCTATATTCCCTCGAACAACTCGACAGGGCAAGCACCGAAGGTGAACGAAGTTGACCGGAGGTGCGAAGAAACAACGAGCCGCTGCGAAGCGATGGCGAACGAACATATGATAGCCAATAAGAACGCACGACTCCGAGCCGCCGCGAAGCGTGGGCGAGGTCTACCAGAATGAAACCTGATTGGATAAACTACA
>WRER01000188.1 GCA_009779205.1 Methanobacteriota archaeon
CATACTTGTTATTCTCCCATGCGGGAGTTCTACAAATCCAATGACTTCATCGACAATTAAACCATAATATGTTGTCTCATTCGCCTGGGAGTGGAATACTATTATCCTTGTATGTGGCCCGAGTGGAATATCAAGAGGGATGATCTTTCGGATATCTATTACTTTTGCAACACCGAAGTGAAGATGAATTACTCCCGGGATAAATTCTGGCTCGTTTGGCAGGTGCACGATTTCTTTGTCTTTGACAATTCTTCGAAGAAAGCTGCCTTCGATTGCATATACACAATTACCGATGGAAAATAACAAAAGATGATCAACCCCATCAGTTACTCCTTTTATCAGCTTTTTGTCTTTTATTCCAATATTCTCCTTTGATTTAAACCATCCTGACTTATCAAACACAGTGTATATTTATTGCATTCGCTCATATATCTCTGTTTGTTCTGATCAAACACGCAATAAAAAGAGGTTTTGGAGGATTTTTGAAGGAGGTAGATAAAATATTTCCAAACCTGCATCTGATATGTGCAGGCATACCTGTCCCGTGAACAGGTGGATACATAATAGTCGATCTTTATCGGTAATAAATATGTCGAGTACTGTTTCGTCCATTGCCGAAATGATTCGTCTATTGTCGAATTGATAGTTCGCATTTTGTTTATATGGACCTATTCAGCCAACTATAATCCAGAGGGATGAGGGATGGGAGATCTTGCTTCGTACTTCGCGCATTCTTGTGGGCCTGATGCCGTGCCTTGACGATTGCATCGTTTCCATTTGCATAGCAGTATCTACAGAAGTGTAAGCAGGATGAGTACTGACCGATATCTTTTGCATGGATACAGGAGCATTTTTTTCTCTGACCTGGATCTTTTTTGGCATCTTGTAAAAATGATATAAATTCGCTGTATTTTTCAGGTTTCTCTTTTGCAAGTTGTAAGAGAAGCGTGCGATCGACACAGTCGCCTGGGCGAGTATGTGAGTACACGAAAGGGTCTTGTTCCTCACAGCATATGTGGGATTTAATCTGGTATTTTTCCTCAATTTCTCTTAAAAATCTGATGAAGTGGAGTTTTTCATCTGGGGTAAACTCTCTGACTCCACTATGCGCCGAGGTGGCAAGAAGTCTTCTAACTCCCTTGTATCTTTTGATCTGGATAAAACTCACAATGAGTTTTTCTGTATATGCTGAAAGATTGCCGCATAGATGTTCTATTCTAGAGTAAAGTGAGGAGAGAGATATCGTATCTGATAACAGAAGGGGATCATAGCGCCATATAACACGGTGAGGTCCGAGTTCCTGACTGAGTTTTTGAAATGCACTGATTCTATCGTGCAATGGAGGGACGCCTGGTTCAAGTTCTGGTTCATAGTCATTGAGTGTTATCTGCACATAATACAGGAATGAACATGTATTGAGCTTCTGAATGCATTGGTACAATGCCTGTGGATCTTTTGTCCAGAAGACAGCTGCATGTACATTGTCAAACCAGACTTTCTGAGTAAATGCTTGATTGTATGGACTGTGCCAGAGTACGTATCCTTCTTTCCAGCGCTCAAAGAACCAATCCATATAAAAGGCGGGTATGTCTGTTGCTCGACTGACTGAGATAATGGAGGGGTACACTTCGCGTATGTTTGAAGACTTTGTTTTTTCCGGAATATCGAAAAGAGTAGTCTGTGCCATGTACTTATCGTTCGTATAGCATGGGGGTGTAGCCATTTGCCCGTGCAAATCCAAACTTACGATAGAAATATTCCGTTCCTGGATCTGCGATTATTCCAAGCCACCTGATGTCATGTTTGTGACACTCTTGAATGAGTTTTGTAACAATACCGGTTCCAATTCCCTGACTGCGCCATTCCGGAAGAACCACGATGTCCTGGAGGTATCCATCTGATACGCTGTCTGATATTACTCTGCCCATGCCAATGGCGTGGCCATTGTATTCTGCAATCACGAAACAGAAGCTATGTTTGAGGATCTTTTCGATTTGTTCTGGGGAAAATGTTGGTTGCATCCAGTCTGCTGCTTTATAGAGTGTGCAGATCTCTTCATGGGACCAGGTATCTGCGATGGTGAGTGTTACTGCTGGGTGTGACATGTGTGACTATCTTATTTGAGAGCTCATTCAGATGAGTTAATACTTTTCGTGTGGTATAGCTGGTATGTATGTTGTAGCATTTAATGGCAGTCCGAAAGTGGATGGCAATACGAGTCGTGCTATCAGGTATGCTCTTGCTGAGATCGAGAGTGCAGGAATAAAGACAAAGCTTATTCATATTGGTGGAAAGCCAGTGCATGGCTGCCTTGGCTGTATGAAATGTGCTGAGAGCCAGGATCGTTGTTGTTCTATTACGACCGATATTGTAAATTCCTGTATTAAGGAGATGATAGAAGCAGATGGGATTATTATCGGGTCTCCAACGTATTTTTCAGATATGACTGCTGAGACGAAAGCTCTGATTGATCGCTCTGGCTTTGTTACGAGAGTGAATGGTAACCTGTTATCGCGAAAAGCTGGAGCTGCAATAGCTGTTGCACGAAGAGCTGGTGCCATCTGCACCATTGATGCGATTCAGCATCTCTTTACGATTAATGATATGATTACGATCGGATCGACATATTGGAATATGGCCATCGGCCTTGCACCTGGAGATGTTGATTCTGATGAGGAGGGTATTGAGACGATGAAGCGACTTGGTCAGAATATGGCGTGGTTCTTGCAGATGAAAGAAAAAGCAGGGTTATAGATCGGGCTGCGTGTGTACCTGTTCCCCGCTACCATCTGGCAACAGCCTTGTTTTTTTATAAGGTTTCCAGTTGCTGTTCCCTTGAAATTTCTGTCGTTGTAGCTTCAGCCAGCATATTCAGCACCACCTCCAGGGTAGAGATATTATCGCGGAGGTTTTCTTTTTTGAGACCCCTGAAGTTTTTATATTGTCGCGTCGTCATACCCGACCATGCCTTTTTTCATAGGTCAAAATTGCGTATTTCAAACCCTGCTTAACGCTTCTATCCTGCCATTCGTCCGTTAACTCCTTGCACGTGAATCAAAACGAATTCTGTCCAATCTCTTTACTTCCCACTGGACAGGTTCATAGATCATTTAACAAAAAAGGAAATAATATACCAGTTTGCTTCCATGTAATAATTGTACCA
>WRER01000189.1 GCA_009779205.1 Methanobacteriota archaeon
TTCATATGCGAATACATCATAAATTCTGTCAATACCCTGCTCATACAGTGCTTTATCATCCACATGGTGATGACCAAGATAATGATGCACCCCGCAATGCTCACAAATGTCGTGAAAAATATTTGCACCAGTTGAGACTATCATATCGATATATCGATTCGTAATCAGTGAGATCAGGCATTCCTGCATACCGGCAGGAACCATCGCTCCAGAGAGTCCAAGCAGAATATATGCATCAGGATCTTCAATCATCTGTTTCCAGATACGGTATGCCTCCCCAAGCTTCCTCCCCTGAAACCCGGTCTGCGCCATACCATCAAGGAGCTCTGCAACATTATTTCCTGGCTTCACAGGAACACGCGGAATCATAGACATAATTGTGCATTGTTCATTTATTTAAAGCGCCATTATGGCTGATTTACGTGTTAACATCCCAACTACCTTTCCAGACTCAGTGATTGGAATGCCACTGATCCTCTTCTCAAGAAGGGTATCAATCACGCTGCCAAGTCCAACAGACAGATCAAGAGTGATTACAGGTGACGTCATAATGCTTTCAACTGTCATGTTTCTAATCTGTACATCCTGATGCTTTTCGGCAATGGATTCACGAAACTTCTTCATGGCAACAGAGACATCAGTCTCTGAGACAATCCCGGCAACTCCATGATCTTTCGTCACAATAAAGTGTGAGATACGTTCATCCATCATCATACGTCGAAGATGAACAACACGTTCTCCTGCATCCATGAAGCGTGCCACTTCAAGCGTTTCAAGGAGTGTAGTGGTGGGACGAAGATGGGACAACAGATCTCCATATGTCACCTGTCCAATCAGGTTATTATCGCTGTCATACACAACCGCCAGCTTTGCGCCAGCTTGCATGAGTGCAATAAGTACATCAATCTCCTGATCCTCATAGACAATAGTAAAATCATCATTTGCAACATTTGCAACGTGAATTGAAGTTGGTGCGATATTTCTTGTCTTTTTTGAGCCAAGCGCTTCAGCAATACTGCGTCTGGATACCGTTCCTGTAACGGTATTATTATGCACCGCAATGAGAGGATCAACACCCTCACGAAGCATTTTTGCGAGTGCCTCGGTAAGAGGGGCAGATTTTGCAATAGTTACTGGCTTTGACATGATCTCTTTTACTAATATTTCAGTCATCGTAGTACTTCCTTTAAAATATCTTCTCGTGTTATTCTGCCAACGATCTGATCCTTATGTGTCAGAAATGCACATATAGAACTGGTCTCAATGAGCATTAAAGCAACTTCTGAAATGCGTGTTGAACTTTTACAGGTAATCAGATCCGTTCCCATTACATCAGCAGCACATGGCCGCTCTTTTTCTTTCCGTGCGGATGAAGCACTTCCTTTGCCACTTTCAAAAAATGCTAGTGAGCGTTCAGTAACAACTCCCATCACTGCTCCACTCTTGTCAGATGATCGAACAAGCACCGGACCTGTCTGTTTCACCTTCTCCACGACATGATCCAGTGAGTGTGATGCATCAACATATACCGGCTCATGCATTATCTTTTTTGCAGGCCGTAACAGCTTGCGTGTAAGGTGTGAGCGAAGCAAATCCGTCTTCGTCACCATACCACATACAGTCCCCTGCATTATAACAATGAGACTTGAGATATGTTGACTCATCATGAGAGCTGTAGCATCTCTGACACTACAGTCAGGAGCGACACAGATAGGATCCGGTGTCATGATCGTGTGGAGAAGTGCCTGATCCATCTTGCCAGTCGATGCACCGTGAACATGTAGAAGTCGATATCCAATATCTTTTTCTGTTACAATTCCAACCAGGTGCTCGCCTTGCATGATGGGAACTCGTGAGATCTTGTGCCGAAGCATCATATTTCGAGCCCTGGCAACAGTCTCAGTGGATCCAGCGACATATACCGGACTTTGCATAATATCTGATACCAGCATGGTTCCTCCTATGGTTATGATTTCAATTGTGAATTGAAACGTCTAGGTGTATTGATGATCTTTTGAAAGAGCAGCAACCATATCATGTTCAGTCACAAGGCCGACAAGTTTTTCATTTTCAATGACTGGCACTGCTCCAATACCCCGTTCCACCATAATCTCTGCGAGTTCTCCAATTGAAGTATCAGGGTTCGTCAACAAAAGGTCAGTACTCATCAATTCGCGAATTGGAACATTCATAATCTCATTGTCATTTCCTGTGATGAGTTGTGAAAAAGCCTGCCCCGTTCCGATATATCTGATGAGATCCGTTGCAGTGATGATACCAAGGAGGATATTTTCACTCACGATTGGAATTCTTCTGAAATGATTCTCAACCATAACTTTTGTTGCAACATGCAATGGGCAATCTGAACTTTCGACCAGTAAGTTGGTTGTCATAATCTCTGACACTCGTTTATCAGACATGAGCTTTTGATCGGAAAGAGCACGAAGTACGTCGCGCTCGGTCACAATGCCTCGAAGTATCATGTCATGGTCAACGATCGGAATACCTCCAATGCGCTTTTTCACAATAATTTGTATGGCATCTTCGATGTCTGCAGACTCATGAAGCGTGCATACATCTGAGCTCATAATTTTTGAAACACGTTCGTTTATCGCACTGAGGAAGTTCCCGGAATGTTTGACACGAATCAGGTTGAAATGTTGCCCTCCGCCAAGAAAATTAATAAAATCTTGTGCGGTGACAATTCCTTTAATTCGTCGTGTGCCAGGATCTACAATTGGAAGTCTCCGAAACTTCCATTGTGCAAGTGTTTCAAAGGCTCCATATATTTTCATTGTTTGGGGAGCAGAGACCACATCAGTCGTTGCGATACTCATTATCCCTTGGTCATGTCTGTTAGGCATGCGTGCTTTTTCTCCACGTAAATAGTTCTTGTAATTATTGTTTTGCGATATAATCTTTTGTCTTGTAATGTAATCAGGGAACGTAATTGTCTAGATTGATTCATCCGCTCTGCAATCGGGGCAGAGAAGTTGACAATCAAGCGAATAGAGCTCGTCAGACATACGTCCGCATCGTGTACATATCCCATCTCCTTCAGTAATACGGTTGATCTCTGCAAGAGCATGGACAATCTCATTGATTGTAACACCAAGAGACAA
>WRER01000190.1 GCA_009779205.1 Methanobacteriota archaeon
CTCTGAAAGATCTTTTCGCCTAATGATGATTCTCAGCACTCCAGACTCATATCTCGCGAATGAGTAACTTTCTGGTGATTCTGGTAAAACTTCTCAGGTCCGAATTTTTCCCCATGCAACATGTAAAGACTTTGTACCTTCGTTACAGTATGGATCTCCTCCTCTGACAGATCCCACATGTCGCAGAAGCGTTTGTTAAAATGACGAATATGCATTTCAGAGCCAGTACAGCATATTGATTGCAAATCTCAGATTTTAATGCGGTTAATTCAACTTTTTGTGCAGAAATAATAGATTCCCTCGGAAACTATAAAATGAAACACGAAAGGCACGAAAAATCCTATACAAGGATAGGGCGACCCGTATGCAAAAACACAAATTTCGTATCTTTCATGTTTTTCGTGGTTAGAATACATGAAAACTTTTTTGCCGACATTTGTTAGAAACCAGTTTCCGAGGAGGTTTAATGTTTTATTTGTCTTGTAATGTCAGGTTTAAAGACGGGTACGTGATTATATATCAAATTGAATAGAGATCTCATTGCAGGTTGTGCATTGTAAAAAATGGGTATTAGTATATCCCAAGCACATTCAGAACGATAAGAATCAAAGCTCCGGGAATACCTCCGATTGCACAGACTAAGAGGTTGAACACACTTACCTGAATACTGGTAATGCCAATTGCATTTGTGACAAAAAACAGAATAACGCCGAGGATAGCATTGATAACCAATCCCACAAGCGATCTAATCACTTTATAGGCTACAATAAGAAATACAACTGCTATGATCAGGAGGATAATACTAGTAATCATACCATTAGTATTCGTGCATCGGATAATAAAAAGGGAGGACTCATTCCTATCGATATGGTTATAGTGTAGTAATTGGCAACGTTATAGGGATAGGACTTACGCAAAATTGCACGTTTGTATATCATAATGCCTTATTAAGTCACTTTATTAATTATTTTAAGTTGGCAAAAGTTTAAGGCAGATTTTTGCGTAACTCCGAAGGGATACACAGGTCTGCAAGACCCTTTTCATTTGCCGAGGTAGTCTAGTCCGGGAAGGCGGTGGCCTCGAAAGCCACTGGCGCCTTGCGCCTCGGGAGTTCAAATCTCCCCCTCGGCGTCAATCATCATCGTCTATTCTAATCCTTATTTCTGTTACTTTTGAGTTTTTAATCCTCGTAGTGATTCTATCATGGTCAAGTGGATTTTCTTCAATAACTTTCAGTACCTCTGATATCTTATTTCCCATATCATTCCAATCGAGCTTTCCTTTCAACTCCGGAGTATTTTTCGCTTTATTAATGTAATCCAACCTGCTTTTCAAAAATTCGTATGTATACAGCACTTCATCAGCAATGTTAAAATCATATCCCTTTAATTCGTCGATATTATCCCAATTTTCACGAAGCAGGAACGGATCATCGTTTTTCAGTCCATCAGGCATATTCCCGATTGCTGCAGGCTTTGTTACATCCACATAGATATACCTGTACTGATTGGCAGGACCGAACTCAGCCAATGCTGTTGATGCTGCTAATGAAGTCTTTCCAAGTCCGATTGAACCTTCCTTACTCTTTGGGAAGTACAGGTACGCTGCATTGATTCCAAGTTTTTCAAGAATGCCATAGAGCAGTAACGCCTTATCAAATGAATTTCCAGTTTTGTCGTGAATGACTTCGATAGGATATTTGACTGTTGTGTCTTTTGAGAGAGGAATCTGCTGCACGAATGCAATAGAGAGCTCGATAACTTCACGATCCGTCAAACGTTCACGTCTCTGGATCTGCTGCAAGGATGTGAGAATACTGTCAAAGACAGGATCATTCACTGGGTCTGAATACATCTTAAAGTAGTATTCTGACCAGAGCTCTGGTTCAGGGAAAGTATCAGCGCTGATCGTTGGGGTATTGTACTTTGCGCCAAGGTACGCGCCTCTGTCCACATTGATCTGGACCCTGTGCTCTTTTCCTTTAAATGTAAAAGCAATATTTCTCTCAGCTATTGGGGGATCTGCATTTTCTGTTGGTACGATTGGCACATATGAACCAGACAATGACATGCGGCCCATGACTCCGGCCACAGTAGTGTGATCAACTTCAACCGCCTCAATTGCTCCATACTCCCCCCAGACACCGATGTACTCTCCAATTGTCGAAAAAACCAGCACCCTGGCTGCTGCTGAATCTGTAACAAATATGAGGGTTCCTTTTGCATCGATATTGTACTGGCTTGCAATCCCACTCATACTCATAAACTGTCCTCTGCCAGTTCCACGCTGTCCCCACATTGTTACAAGTCTGCCATAGGGATCGAATTTTTGTATGCGAAGATTTCCGGCATCTGCAACATAGACAAATCCGTATATATCAACAGCAATACCTACAATATTTCTAAATTCCCCTTCTTTTGTCCCAAATCCTCCCCATCTGGCAACAACATTTCCCTTACTATCTGTTTTTGTGATTGTTGCTGCCCCTTTGTCTGCAAGATACAGGTATCTGTTTCCATCTGTTGCAATAGCTGTTATATCGCTGAATAATGGCTTTGACAGATCTTGTGGAGATGTTTGATCTGCATCTTTCTCACTTGTTTTTGTTTGTGATGATGCCGGTGCTGTAATGACACCTCGGAGTGTTTCAATATCACTCTCTTCACGCGTTTCAATATCACTCTTTTCACGCTCATCGGTTGATCTATCTATTGAAACAAGAGCTGCATCTGATGAGATATTTCCAAGACGTTGTGAAAAGAGTGACATTGGTTGATTTAGAGTGACTCCGGGTGTTGTATCCAGATCATCTCTATTCAATACGCAGTATATGGTACCAATGATTAAGAGAGCCGCAATGACTGCAAGAAAGAGCAATGCTTTTTTATGTGTAAGAGGGAATGAACTTTTCATCTATCGTTCTTGACTGTATGTTTCAATAGGATGATATAAAATCTTCTTGTCGCTCTTGAAATATATGATCTCCGGCAACTTTGTATTCTCAGGTAGTGACAGTATGCTGATGTGTATGAATATGAGATATGTTGCAGTGCTTTTCTGCATGCTCTGCCTGATCCTTCCAATCTCTGCCACTTTAGATGAAAGTGCAGATGC
>WRER01000191.1 GCA_009779205.1 Methanobacteriota archaeon
TATCGTGCCAAAATTAAAGCCCAGGCTGCAAAAGATCGCGGTGAAAGGAAGAAAGAGCAAGCAAAGAAAAAGGCGGAAAAAAAGAAGGAACAAGAGGGGAAGGGTACAAAGGAAAAGATAGGTGGATTATTTGGAGGACTTCGATCGAAGGGTGAGAAGAAAAAAGAGAAGCCTTCCAAAGCCGATAAAGATAATGCAGAGAGTCCAAGCGAGAAAGCAGATAGTGCGCCAGCTGCAGAAAAAAAATCATCTGCTAGTGGTGATCTCGATCTTGATGACTTTGATCTTGATCTTGACCTTGACGCCGAACTTTCTGGTCTCGATCCAGAGATTGGTGAGGTGCGAACACCATTCGCAGCTGATAATGCCATGGGAGGTCTTTCATCAGAGCAGGATGTCAGTAAGCTGGATATTTCAACTGCTGATGAAGAAGATAAAATCTCCATTGACAATAGCTTCGGAGATGATGATGACATTGACTCGATCTATTCTACCACGATGGATATTGGAGAGAATGATGGTGAAGATATGCTCGCCAATATGGAAGGCGGAATCAGTGCAGGAGATCTTGCAGCATATAATTCTTCAGACGATACTCCATATGACTATGGTGGTGATGATGATGGTGGAGGAGGTGATGATGAGCAATATGAAGCAAGCGCCTCCATTGGCGGAGGAATGGATGACGACGATCTGCTCGCATCGCTTAAGTCAGATATCGATAATCTCAAGAAGAGAGATGACAATGTGCTGCTTCGTGATTTGAAAGATCTTAAATTTACAGCCCAGGAGCTTGTTGATGAGCTGAGTGAGATAGTGGATATCATCACCAAATCTAAGAAAAGATAATCTCAAATAAGAATCACACAGATAATAAGAAGAGCAGACTTTGGGAAGGGGGTACAAGAGTAAATATGGCAGAAGTTCCGGTTAAATTTGAAAGTGATGGATCTTGGATTACCTCTAAACTTGAGATCACGGATGCTCACATTGCTTTAAAGGCCCCGTACAATTTTGATGTACCCTATCGATCCATTATTGATTTAACACAAAAGGGTCAGATTCTAACTGTTGTCGCAACACTAGAGAAAGGAGAAGAATCTGTATTTCGCATTGCGTCAGTTGAGAAGATATTGGTTCCACTTCGAAAGAAGATCTTAATGTCTTGCAACGCTTATCGGATTATGGCACATTTTATGATTCCTGCGATCCGTGGTGGTGTGCTCGTTACCAATGCAAAGTGGGAAAAAGGAGCGGTCACAGTTCTTAAATCAGGAATCTGGTTTGTTGGCCAAGAGAAACAGATCTGTGTGCTTCTTGAAGATGTTGCAAATCTTGAATTGACGAAGCGTGAGCTGCAAAAGAAGAAGTTGGATGTTATTAAACTTGATTATCTTGACAAAAATGCTTCATCAGAGGTAGTCAGCAGTTTTATTTTATGTCCGCTGTCAACGCTTCAGGTGCTTTTTAACTTCATTCGTGATGCAACGAAAGATAAAGATATGAAAGGCTCTGAGCTGCAGCAGTTGGATGCTCAGGCAGCTCAGGTTGCAATGCTTATCTACAGTGGTATGGATACTCATTCGATTGAAGAGATGTTGACGCTTTCTCCAAAGGACCTTGATGATATCTATGCTACTCTGTTAAAATTAGAAGTTGCAGAGGTCGTAATGGTTCGAAGGGAAGTGCAGCTTACTTCAAAAGGCGTTCGATATATCTCTGAAGCACTGAAGCCACCATCTTAACCGTAACCATAACGGTTACCATATACATCGTTTTTATTTTTTATTCCAGTTGCCCATGAATGTACAAGCTTTTCTTGATGAAATTTTGGAATGAGGTTATTCACCGATGACATATGATGCATGGATCATTGATGGGTATGTTGATGAACCAACCTGCCTGGGTGTTCCCCCGTACATCTCCCCATATGTGCGTACAATTGCCGGAGTACTATATGAACATGGATATACTCCAGGATACTGCACTATTGATCAGATCAGATCAGATTCGATGTATCTTCGGGAGATGAATACCTCATCTCTTGTGATACTTATTGCAGGCATGACGGTTCCTGGAACCTATCTTGGTGGAACTCCCGCCTCCCTTCATGAAATAATACAGATTGCAAAGGCACTTACAAACCCAAAGACCTGTCTATGTGGTCCGATTCTTTTTGGAGCTGCACACGCTGGTGGAAGCATTGCAACCAGCGTAGATCCGGATCGCACAGGATGTGATGTACATCTTCCAGGATCTCCTGCCGAAGCATTATATGAATACTTAAACGGAAGAGAACCCCTTGGGGAGATATCGTACCCTGCTCAGGATCGGTTTTCTGTGCTGGGATCTTCCATCATCACCCAGCACCCCTCTTTCCCCCATCTCATCGCAGAGATAGAGACTGCCAGAGGATGTGAACGATATCTCAGTGGAGGATGTTCTTTTTGCACTGAACGATTGTATGGAGCACCGGTATACCGTACGCCTGGAGGGATCCTGGCGGAGGTCGGTGCATTGTCTGATTCAGGGTGCATGCATTTTCGAGTCGGACGCCAGCCAGATATTCTGAGCTACCAGACAACTGGGAAGAGTCTTCCAAATATCGACGCACTTGAGCAGCTTTTTTCCGGTATACGAGCACAGGCCCCAGCACTTAAAACACTCCATATTGATAATGTAAATCCCGGAACAATTGCTGCTCACGAAGAGATCGCACGTGAAGCTCTTGAAGTCATTATCAGATATCATACTCCGGGAGATACCGCTGCATTTGGGCTTGAATCTGCGGATCCTTCTGTTATTTCTGCAAATAACCTTGCAACAACTTCAGAAGAAGTCATGCATGCTATCGAGATTGTGAATGAGGTTGGAGCAAAAAGAACAGATGGAATATGTGAACTTCTGCCAGGCCTAAACTTCGTGTGTGGTCTTGCAGGAGAGACAGAGGAGACATATATCCAAAATAAAGCGTTTTTAGAGGAAATACAAAAGCGAAACCTTCTGGTTCGCCGTGTCAATATCAGGCAGGTCATGCCATTTCCTGGAACACGCAGCTATGAAGAGCATACGCTTGGACGATACAAAAAAGCATTTACA
>WRER01000192.1 GCA_009779205.1 Methanobacteriota archaeon
ACCATCATTTTTTCTTCTCTCGTTCCTGTGAATAGTCCTCCTTCAGATCTCTCTCTCAGTGTTGCGATTTTAGGTATTGCTACATCGATGTAATCATCTGGACAGATATTTTTTTGAAAATCAAATCTAATCTCCACCATATCTGCTCCCTGTGACTCCGCAAGAGCACAGGATATGAGAGATGATTTTTGATCTGCATCTGTCAAGGATGCACATATCTTCATTACGCCTCCCTGATTGTCTCCTCGATTTTCTGCCCGAAATGTCTTCCTCCACCATCGCTTTTTACAAAAACTTTGTCTCCGACCTTGAGTTCTGAGACAGAAATCATTTTTCCTGGGGCACACAATCGTATGGTTTCTGCGTTTTGAAGAATGACGCTATGTATAGATCCATTTATTCTCGCAGATACCATGACCATTGGGCGTATCTCAGCCTTCGTTCTTCCGACCGTAACGATTCTGCAATTTCCGCCGGAATCAACAGCCAGAACTTCGTCTCCGCTTTTTACTTCAGACAAATATTTTGTTTTTCCGCTTGTACACAATACATAAGAGTGTATCGCACCAGCATTGACTCGAAAAGGTCTGGATGCAACGTATTCACTTTCCATGCATTCCGAACCGATGAGGAAGAGGCATGATGATTGAGATCCAACGAGCATCCCTTCTCCGAAGTGAAAGAGGGAACATGTGTCAACACATGTTCTGTCTCCCAAGGAGAGTACCCTGATATCAACTACCTCAGCCAATGAAAGTTCAATTTTTGGAATCGTGTCTGTCACAAGTTTTGAAAAATTCGAAAGATCAAGGAATGTTTTTAAAGCTACAACAACACCGTCTGAACCTTTTTCCATGGTTTCAAGGAAGAGTTTCGCTTCCTCCGGTGTTTCGCATACAGGCAGGAGTTTTGTTTGAGAGCCCTGGATTTGTGATATCAGGTTCTCAAGAGGGATGATCTTCCAGTTTTCAGATATCGTCACAAGATATTGCACTTTGTCTATGAGATCGTACGCCCTTTTCAGATCTTCATCCGCTCCGATTCTGACTGCTTCTCCGATCTTTTTTCCTTCGGAAAAGAATTCATCGCCTTCACATTCTATCGCATTGAACCTTCCTAATTTTTCCAGATCCGAGTCTCCCTTTTTTATGACGATGTTTTGAAATCCGGCTTCGAGCGCAGAAGAAAGGATCTTCTTTTCTTCATCGTAATTGCTCGCAAGATCCGCTCTTATCCATATGATCTTTTGTGCAGACACCTATGATTCACTCCAAGAGTTTTATTGCCTCTTCAACATCTGCATCGTGCAGAACTATTTTGGAAATCGCTTGCGTTATTGCGGTAGGGTCTTTATGCTGGAAAATGTTTCTTCCTATCGAGACGCCATTTCCTCCGGCTTGTATTGAATCATACACCATCTGGAGAAGTTCTTGATCAGAGCTCATCTGTGGTCCTCCAGCTATTACGACTGGAATTTGCGCACCTCTGACGACTTCTTTGAATGTGTCGATCTCACCAGTGTAACTCGTCTTCACGAGATCTGCACCGAGTTCAGCGGCCACTCTTGCACATTGTTTCAGAAGATCGGGATCGAAGGGATTTTTGATATCTTTTCCGCGGGGGTATATCATTGTCAAGAGAGGCATTCCCCAATCCCTGCATTTTGCAGATATTTTTCCTGCATCTTCGATCATTTTCTGTTCAGTTTCCGCTCCCAGATTGATATGAATCGAGACTGCGTCTGCGCCGAGCTTGATGGCTTCTTCGACTTCCGTGACGATGACTTTCGCATTAGGATCCGGATTTATTCCAGTTCCAGCTGAAAGGTGCACCGTCAATCCTATATCTTTCCCAAAAGCTCTATGCCCAAATGGAACCATGCCTTTGTGAAGAACAACAGCAGTTGCTCCCCCTTCTGATATTTTTCTCATCGTGGTTTTCATATCCACCAGACCAGGTATCGGACCTACCGAAATTCCATGATCCATGGGCACTATGACAGCTCTTTTACTGTTTCTGTCGATTATTCTTTCCATTCTAATTTTTTTTCCAAACATATGAGATCACCGTGCTACGTGTTAACACGAATATCTATTATATCTATTTAATTCTTCTCTTTGAGACCATGTATGAAACAGGGCAGGCAGAATGTGCAGATTGGATGAAGATAAAACGCGAAATAATATGTCGAATAGGTGAAAAAGTTAAGAAAGGGTTGTATTTCTATGTTATTGCATCAAAGCGGGGAAAAGAGTAGGACTTACGCAAAATTGCACGTTTGCAGATCATAATGGCATATTAAGCCGCTTTAATTAAGTGTTTTTAGTTAACAAAAGTGTAAGTCATGCTGACTTCTGCGTAACTCCTATGAAAAAGAAAAGTATAGAACCATAAGTAGACAAAAGTAAGTAAGAAGAATAGGAAGAGGAAAGAATTTGAACTCTGATTTTGAAGAAATGTTTGGGCCGATAGTGGGGCAGGGAGCACAAGCCACGGTTTACGCGAAAGGAGAGTACGCGGTAAAGTTGTACCGCGAAGGATATCCAAAGATAAACGTTTTCAGCGAAGCCTTCATCATGGCGAATCTGGAACTGATGGATTTTCCAGGCCCGAAGGTGTACGAGGTACTGCTTGTCAATGGGCAGTACGGCTTACGCATGGATCGGGTAAAAGGGAAACTGATGTCGGAAGGGTTAAGTGAAAGTGATCTGGTAAAGTCCCAGGAGACAATGAATACCCTGGTAGAGCTCCAGTGCCATTTACACAGCTATGATAGTTCCGCGTGGGCATCAAATCTCAAACAACGCTTTCATAGGGATCTTGAGCTCAGTGCCAGGCTCCCCACCGACCTCAAGAAAAAACTCCAGGAGGAGCTTGGCAGATTACCGGACGGTCAGTCGTTGTGCCATTGTGATTTTCATGCTGGCAACATCTTCTTCGACGGGGAAAAATACATGATAATTGATCTGCTCCAGATCAGTAGTGGCGACCCGGCGGCAGATGCTGCCTGTTCTTTTGTGTCTTACAGTTTCGCTGATAATGATTTAGCTGAGTTATATTTAGGCACGTATTGTGAAAAATCA
>WRER01000193.1 GCA_009779205.1 Methanobacteriota archaeon
ATATCGAGTTCATTCTTTAATTCATCGAAATCTTTCTCTATGTAGTCCCTCGTTAAATACTCTTGCAACGCATCCTTCGCTGTTTGGATCGTTTTATCGTTTGTAATGAAACAGATGTGCCCTGCATAGTTGTTTCGCCGTTTAAAAACGATCTCCATATCAAAGTCAACCGTTCTCTTCCGTGCCCACTTCCTCTTTTCAATCTTGAAAAACTTCTTCAGTTCTGGTGGAGGTTCTGCCTTTTCGTCCTGTAAAAGCCTATTGTATTCAGCGTTCAATTTTCCCATGAACTTATCCCATTGGTTTTCAACAAGATCCGGACAAAACAGCACATGAACCTTACAAGCATATTGAGAGAGAACATCTTCATCTTCTTTCGCACAGTATTTCCCTCCTTCCTCCTCTTTACAGTGATACACGAAGGTTTTTTCAGTGGCAGTTCCTCTTTTTCCCTTCTTCTTCACCGTCACCCATTGACATGCCATTGTACTGGCGTAGTACGTCTTTTCGTCCAATAGTATCATCGAATCAGGTCTCAATTCATCCATTCTACCTTCATCGATAATACGATTAATCCAATTTGCATTCACATGAAGTGCCTGCAGGAACGTCTGTTCGTGTTTCAACATGAAATCAATATTGTCAAAGCTTGCAAAGCCTCGATCCAGCATAATACAATCAGACTTGTACCCAAGTTTCTCCAAGAACTCCTGTGTGTTCTGAAGCGTTCGTGTATCATGTATACTTCCTTCAAGAAGCCAGGCAAAGAGTGGCATTGCAGTTTTTCGCTCGCACAGAAGCATTACATTAACTTGAGGCAAATTTTCATGATCACGATTACGACCCCATCCTGCCATGGTAATCCCTTGTCCATACCAAGAGATGGAAGTAAGGTCGTAGAGCACCTTATCACCTCTTTTTTGGAATGTACGAAGCCAGTCCTTGTAAAATGTCATAATGCTGTCTACATCCATCCGTTCTAAGAGTCGTGAGAGATCCTGACTGCTGAGTGCGTAGCCACAAGGTGTTTCGTATTGTTCGAGCCAGACATCGCTGTTGCTTAGTGCTCCTCCTTCTGAAGCTAAGTACCATGCAAGAGAGAGTATGGCGTGTGCATCTTCTTCTCCAAACACCTTTTTCAGCATTGTATCGAGGCGGTACCGTTTAGTAATGCCTCCAAAGACGATTGAAGGTCCTGAAAAAATCGCTTTCGCTGTTTGTCCTTTTTGTTTTGTTTCTATCCAATCAATGGAAGTGGTTACATCCCCGTACTTCGCTTTGACTGTCTCGATGATCTTTCGATTATGTTCATCTGTCAAAGATGGCGTTGTAAGGTCAGATGCGATTATTCGCGAAAAAAACTTGTTTGGAACGAATACAGGAGGGTTTCCTTCAAGGCGTCCAATCGATATTCTTGGCTTTATATATTTCTTGGAGACTTTATCCCAGTAGCATTCAGCGGCATAACAGTATGTTCTATTGACCTTACCATTATAATTCTCAACTATGTGCATTGAAACGGTCACTTAAACCCATAACTTGCAATCTTATAAGTCTATTGATTTGCATGTGATCTTTTTGAAAACAGGTCAAATGAGTACAATATTTTAAGAAAGGAGTTTTTGGAGAAATGGACTTATAAAAAAAATGGGAATGTACGATACTACGTTTAAGCTGTCTTAATATGTGTTGCATCCTCAAGCCCGAGCTCATCGATTGCATCCTTTCGCATCTGAAACTTTTGAATCTTTCCAGTAACAGTCATTGGGAAGGAATCGACGAAGGCAATATATCTGGGGATCTTATAACGAGCAATACGCCCGTCGCAAAACTCTCGAACCTCATCTTCAGTGAGAGTCTGACCATCTATAATCTTGATTCGAGCCATGAGCTCTTCACCATAAGTAATATCCGGGACTCCAATGACATACACATCAGAGATCTTTGGATGAGTATGCAAGAATTCTTCAATCTCGCGTGGATAGATATTTTCTCCACCCCGAATAACCATATCTTTCAATCTCCCTTCAATGTGGAGGTACCCATCTTCATCAAATGATCCAAGATCACCAGTGTGGATCCATCCATCCACATCCTTTGTCTGACGAGATGCTGACGGATTATTATAGTAGCACTTCATCGCCATGTACCCGCGAGCGCAGATCTCTCCGATCTCTCCCTGGGAGACGATTTTATTTGTGTTTGGATCAATGATTTTGAGTTCCGTGTGAGGAAATGCCTTTCCAACAGTTGTCACCCGCTTCTCAAGTGGATCAATCGTTGTTGTCATGGTAACTCCGGGAGCGGTCTCGGTCTGCCCGTACACAATGACGATCTCGTACATGTGCATCTTTTCTGCAACTTCTTTCATGGTCTCGATAGGACATGGAGAACCTGCCATAATGCCAGTTCGAAGTGAACGCAGATCATATTTTTCAAAATCAGGATGCGTCAATTCAGAAATAAACATAGTTGGAACTCCATTTAGTGCTGTGCATCGCTCTTTTTCAACCGTTTTAAGTACACTTTCAGCATCAAATGTCGGAGAGGGAATTACCATCGTACTTCCATGAGTTACACACGCCAGATTTGAAAGCACCATCCCAAAGCAATGATAGAATGGAACTGGAATGCACATACGATCCTTTTCTGAAAGGTTCATACCGTTTCCAATGATATACCCATTATTTAGCACATTGTGATGGGTCAGAACAACTCCCTTCGGGTATCCCGTTGTTCCACTGGTATACTGAATATTAATGGGATCATCAAATGTCAGAGACAATTCGCGTTCTTGCAGTTCATCTGGACTGATCGAGCGACCTTTTTCAAGCATTTCATGCCATTGGTACATTCCATTGTAGGGAATGTCTCCAAGGAATACAGCTGTCTTTAAGAAAGGATATTTTTCCGAGGAAATTTTTCCAGGACTAGCTTCATATGCTTCAGGGCAGACTTCATAAAACATGCCAACATAGTCTGATGTTTTAAATCTCCCTTGAATTATAATAAGTTTAACTTCAGATTGCCGAAGTACATAGTCAAGCTCAACCGGACGGTACGCAGGGTTAATATTGACCAT
>WRER01000194.1 GCA_009779205.1 Methanobacteriota archaeon
CATTAGCTGTGCCATCCAATTCAAAATTGGGATCTGAAAAGCTGTTCAAGATCTTTCCATTTGACAGATAGAGGTGAGTATTTCAAACCATATCTGGTGTATCTAGAAGCGTGCGGCAATTGGAAATAAATGTCTCAGAATTCGCCACATGCTTCATACATATGCCTAGGGGCTGTAGATAAATAAATTTCACATTTCAAAAATTTTCCTTACGGATTTTGATCGGAATGAAATCGTGTAATTTCACTTTTCATGAAATTTGTGTCGCTTGGTTTTTATCAACTCAAACCATTTATGAGATGTTTATTTTACAACAGTATATAAGGTTTCCTATCCATCAGCACCAACATAGAGTGCATCCTCTGGCAGGTGCCACAATTCACGGAAGGGTTTATTAACGTAAATTCCCAACTAAAATTATATGCGTATCAACCTCTTTGACTTACATTCAGTGCATCTAATATGTCCCTCTGTTGCTTTGATAGTGGAGAGTCGTAAATCCCTAACTTTTTTATATGCGTATTCCAATCAACACTTAAATTAAGGAGTTGAATGGAGGATTCAGACATTTTCCAAAGAATTACAATCTAATCCCATACGCTCATAGAAGGCCAGATTTATATGCACATCAAGTCAAACCATCAGTTTTTGATAGTGGCAGAATTTCTTACTATATGCCGTTTCCAGCCCTTAATTAATAATTTATGCAGAACAAACATATAGTTTTTACGAAAATTTACGATAATATATACCATCTATCCCACATACTGGAGAGGAAGAACTCTGGAAGATCTTTTCGCCTAATGATGGTTCTCAGCACTCCAGACTCATATCTCGCGAATGAGTAACTTTCTGGTGATTCAGGTAAAACTTCTCAGGTCCGAGTTTTTCTCCATGCAACATGTAAAGACTTTGTACCTTCGTTCCAGTATGGATCTCCTCCTCTGACAGATCCCCATGTCGCAGAAACATTTATTAAAATGGCGAATATACATTTCAGAGCCAGTGCAGCATGCTGATTGCAATGTGAGTTTTTCAATTATTTTACTATAAACTAGAAATCTGTGTGTACCGTTTTTTTCGGAGGTCTCCCTCGTCTTCGTTTTGGCTTCTTGCGTGAAACATATTCCGGCGAACAGCCTTCCGGTATTTGAATCCCAAATTCCTGACATATATCCACCTGTGCCCCTACAAATGGCGTAATCACCTTTGCCCTGTTCGTATGCTCTATTAATCTGATAGGTCTCATCTCATCAAGTATGTCCAATGAAGACGAAAATAAGTCACAAAGCCTCGTGCTCTTCCAGATATATCGCACGTATGAACTTAAAATGAGTGAAACGAAAAGGATGAGAAGTCTTCCCGTCTTCCCCTCCTCAGACCAGTTCCGTTGCCTGTTAGACATCATCTGACTTTTCATCTGACCAAAGTACTTCTCCTGTTCGTCTCGAAGTTGGTATGTCCGAAGCGTCTTCATGGCATCGAAGTCCACCCCGTGAGTCATGATGGCGAAAAATCCTGAAAGGCTGCGTGCTTTTGTAACCTTTTTCTCATTGAGTTCGAATGATTCGATAACTCTCGTGGCAGGATCATAGACAACCTTATAGTAACAGTAATCGCGTTTTATCGTGTTATCTTCGTCTAAGACCCCTTTATTTTTCAGAAGTTCTGCAAGAGCATCCTTCTGAAGGGCCAAAGATACTTGAAGCTCCATCAGTTCATGGCTTCTGCGTATTGGGTCAAAATAGAGATTCAACTTCAGTCTATCGGCTGCTTTTACACTTTTTCCGGTGCTTTTGACTTCAAAATCAATATCATATTGTTTGTGATACATCCTGGCGCCGGGATCAATCGTCATCTCTTCCGGGTGATCGTTGAATTCCCCAAGTTCCTGGATTACCTTCATGACCTCTCGTTGGTTGGTCTTTACGCACAGGATCATGGACTGCCCTCGCAGTATGTATTTTTCAAGATTGCGTAGCGTATCAAAGCCACGGTCTGTGATCAGAATCAGATCTTTGAATCCAGCATGTTCAAGATCTTTCAGGATGACTCCGATAGTTCGGGAATCTGGCATATTTCCAGGAAATGTCCGATAGTAGACTGGCATATGGCTGGAAAGCGTGTATACAACGATCTCATTGGTTTGTTGCAGAGGCAGACCTTCCTTATTCTTGCCCCAGCGAATGTCCGCAAGGCTGCTCCCATACGCCGATCTGCTAGTGGAGTCAACAGCGCACAATTCGCCTTCATCCAGCCTCGCTGCACGGAGCTTCAGAAGATCCATCCGATGTTGTTCGGTTATGGACTGGGTGAGTCGGGTGATATCTGTAGATGTCAGCTCTCTGGATGAAGGAGTGCTAACCGCCCTCTGCCACCGAGCAACGCGACTATAGTTGAACTGCGTAAGGTAGGGAAACATCGCGAGGGTAAGGATATCATTCACCATCTCAGAATTCCCATTGAATACAACTTCAAGATCCTGCCGGATTCCAGTTATACTGGCGATATGCTCAAGCAGCCAAACATCTCCGTACAAGCGATTTTGGCAGTCTTCGGTGTATGCAGGTCTTCCAGGTTTCCGAAGACCAGTAAGCTTCTCCGCCTCGCTCATATCCCAATCTTCGGGGAAGATCAGCCGAGTCCTTTCTTCAGGAGAAGCTTGGTAAAATTTAGAACCGGGAATGAACTTCAGTTTTCCGTCCTCTTCTGGCAAGCAGACAACACTGCCCCAATGGACATAGCGGTACTTCTTTTTCCCGGTCTCAGGGTCGATGCTTGGTGGCTGGGTGCTGGCATATGTGTAACCATTTGTGCTATGCAGTTTAACGCGATATTGGGCGTCTGGATCTACGGGGCGGGCCATAAGTACTTACTCTACATATTAATACTATAATTATACTATAAATGCCTTTGGGCTAAAATCATGAAAATTGACCTTTTTCTTTATTTGAAGAGGGCTGTATGCACAGAGGGAGGTTTATAGTATAGAAAAATGAAAAACTCACATTGATATGCATCTATTGAAAGTCTGAAGTTTATTCAAAGGCTTGAATGACGTTGGTTTTCACGCATCGA
>WRER01000195.1 GCA_009779205.1 Methanobacteriota archaeon
AAAGAATGGCGTTCTATCCTAAATTCCGCAATAAATTATAGGGTACACTTCCTGCTATATGGGCAAAAGTCGAAGCATTCAGAAGTTGTAACGCTTAAATCGTCTCTTAAAAAACATATATGAATAAAAATAAAATCAAATAGATCCTAAAAAGTATCCTATAAACGTATACTTTAACATATACACGACCCCTTTTTTGATTTTTGCTGATAGTTGTTTAGACTTGTCTTTTAAGAGGTTTAATGGTGCTTATTTCTTTTGTATACTATGAAAACATGTGGAATTTAGGTTCTATATTCCCGGACTTCCTTTTGGTGGTTTTTCCTCAGGAAGTGGGAGGACAACTGCACAACCATGAATTTCTTCATCACTCTCTGATGGAAATGCGCTGATAACATTTTCTGGTTTTCCAAATACCATGACGATATCTCCTGCAAAGATTGTTTCATCTCCTGCCGGAACAGGGATGACTGATTTTCCACGTTTAATGGCAATAATTGTCAGATTGTGGGTTGTTCGAAGAGCAGTGTCTTTTAGCATGACATTAGAGTATGGAGATGCATCAGTAATCCTGATGGTCTCAATGTCCATATCTTCCTGCATACTGTGTACATCTTCAAGACTATATGGAATCTTTTGCAGACCACGGTACATCCCATAATCGCCGGATCTGATCTCGCTGATGAGCTTTTGGATTTCATCCCTTGGCATGAGATAACGATGCAGAACTCTTGAAAATATCTCAATAGACGTCTCAAATTCCTCACAAATAACTTCATGTGCACCAATTTCAATAAGATTTTCAACTTCTCCAAGAAATCGTGTTCGTGCAATGATATGAATGGCTGGGTTGAGTTCTCGCGCCATTTTGACAGCTTGCTGTGTTGCAAAGAGATTATCTATAACAATAACACAGATACGAGCAGACATAATCCCTGCATGTACTAATACTTCTGATTGACCCGCATCTCCATATAGAATTGGAACACCTTTTTCTCGCTCTTCTTTCACAGTATCAGGATTTAATTCAATGACACGGTACGGAATCTGAGCAAAGGTTGCAGAATGAGCAACATTTCTTCCGGAAGGACCATACCCGGCAATGATGATATGGTCTTTGATTTCGTCACATTCCTCTACATCGTCATTGTACTTTACCCGTAGTCGTTTGGATAATCGTCTTCCAAGCTTTGGAGCTATGGCATCACTGAAATTGATTAAGAATGGTCCAAGAGCCATGCTAATGATGGTGACAGCAAGGACAATCTGATACGTTGTAGCTGTGAGGAGACCTGCTGTGTACCCTATTGTTGCAAGAATCAATGAAAATTCGCTCATGAAACAAAGGTGGAAGCCAGCTTTTATTACTACCTGTGCAGAGCCACCTCCAAGAAATGCTCCAAGCATTCCTGTAAAGAGCTTGATAAGAATAGCTCCAATGACAAAACCGATGATGAGAATATAATGGTCAAACAAGACTGCTATTGAAAACATCATTCCTGTTGAGACAAAGAAGAAACTCATAAAGATATCTTTGAAAGGAAGGATGTTGTAGAGAGCGTGTGTACTGTATTCAGACTCTGCTACAATAAGTCCAGCCAGGAATGCTCCAAGTGCAAGTGATAATCCAAAGAGCTCACTGAGATATGCAATGAGCATACAGGTTGCAAGTACGATGTAGACAAACAATTCTTGATCTTTTATTTTTGCAGCTCTGTACAGCAGTGTTGGAACGATATTCTTTGATGCAAAGAAGACTATAACAATAAGGATAATACCAACCAACAATGCTCCAATAGCTGACGCAGTGTTTGACGTACCATCTCCAATAAGATACGGAGTAACCAATATCATTGGAATGAGGGCAAGATCTTGGAAAATGTGGATGGAAAGTGCAGATTGTCCATGAGGAGTGTCAATCTCTTTTCGATCCTGTAGAATTTTCAAATCAACTGCAGTGGATGAAAATGAAACGAGAAAACCTGCAAAAAGCGCCAGATGCCACTCATATCCAAAGAATAGAGCGAGTGCTGTAACTATCGCGATGGTAGATAGTATCTGCACTCCACCGCCGAAGAAAAGCATCCGCTTTGATTTCATCAACTTATCAATGGACATCTCCATTCCGATGACGAAGAGAAGTAAAATAACACCAATTTCTGCGAGAAATTCAATGTTTGCACTGTTGTGTACAAGTCCAAATCCAACAGGACCAGCAATGACACCTGCCAGAAGAAAACCGATGATAGAAGGAATTTTGAACTTATGACATAATATTAAAACAACTATGGATATAAGAAAAATAAAAGCTATATCCGAAAAAATATTCATATCTATGGTCATTACATTATTTATTCGATTTTTTGTAATATATTCTTTATTGTGTAACTCTTACAAGAGTACCATATGTAACAGATCACATCAATTGAGACAATACAAATGCATGAATTTTTTAAAAAAAGGAAAGATACGGTAAAAATAAATTGGATAATATCCGGTGTAACTATGGTATTAGCTTGAGAATTTGGCAACAATTGCCCCAAGGTACTGTCCACTGTCTGCGATGATTGGCTGGACTGCATCGTAGCCGGTAATATTCTCACGTGCACTGGTGTACTCATTGGTCACGAAAAATTCTCGTGCCTTTACGACTGTTCCGCCTACAGGTGAACGAACAATAAAGTCACCAACAGCTGCATGGAACTCATCTGGATAGACTGCTTCAATAATACCTCTTGGACTGATAACATACACCATGACAACACCATCGATATTGTCATAGACATTCTGGAGAACAGATTGAATCTCTTCTTCTGTCATGTCTTCCATGAGGAGCTTCTCTGCTGCGATGAGAAGCTCTTCCTCAACAAAGTCAGGTACGAAATCATATTCTGCCTCAGTTTCATCCAGTCCTTCTACAATGTCAACGGGGGTTTCTTCGGCAAGAGGCTCAATAATGTCGTCATCTTGGATGATTCCTTGCACCCATCCAAATTCTGGCTCAATAATGTTGTTATCTACTATACCTGCTCCGGTGCCTGTAGCTGCTGCTGCAACACCTACCAGTGCA
>WRER01000196.1 GCA_009779205.1 Methanobacteriota archaeon
CATTAAGAATTTAGAAAAATATAAATAACGCCTCTGTCAAATCTTATATCTCAAACTAAAAGCGAGGTGGGGTAGTTAGGATATCCCGACGGGCTCATAACCCGTAGATCGATGGTTCAAATCCATTCCTCGCTATTCTTTTCTTCATCAGTTTTTACGAGTTTTACGAATTACTGACTTTTCTTCAGAGGAGGATTCAGATGCAATTGTCACGAGCTGGCGGATGATTGAACGAGAAAATGCACTTGCAGATGGGTACGCATCAGCCAGCCATAATGCAACATCACGTCGTTGCAGTTTAACATCTGATTTTCCCCATCCTGCAATATATCTACCATGTTTTTCTATCTCATCTGGAAGAACTGGGATAGGTGTTCCAAGAGGCAACTGCATTTCATAGTACGTCTTCATGAGATCTTTCGTATCGTTTGATGTCCCCCCATTATTTCTGCCTTTTTGTCGTGTTTTTCTAAACTCATTTAATAATTCTTCTTTTGCAAACCCTCGCAGAGAAAAAAGGAGAAATGGATCTTTATCGATACATTCCCCAAGATAGTAATATGCGGCAGCAGCATGTTTACATGGATCACTATAATCAGGGCATGTGCATCGTACCGTCATACGTTCATAGTCTGGAATAATGTCTACACTAGATTTTTCGCGTACTGTATCTACGAATTCCTCTGCCAGCTCACCAGAAAAAAGATGACTCATCCACGCCGGCTGTGACTTAAGCCATTCTAAGATGGTTTTTTTCTCTTCAGAGGAGTACTGGGGAAAGATAATAGTCACACGATACATTTGTGAACCTATAATCGTTGCTTCTACTCCATCTCCTGTGAATGAAAATGAACGGATCTGACCTTGGCGGGCATATGTTCGGCCTCGGGAAAGTCTCCCAACGTCTCCAACTTCTTCCATGAGATCAATGAACTCTTCACCCCACCATTCACTTCCAACTGCCCCTCGTTGCGATGTAAGCTGAAAAACGCTCATTTTATTCCCTCTCTCCTGATGATTCATCTGTATCTCTACTCTTCAAATACTGATTCACGTAATGAAATCACGTTCAGCAGTTCGTTATTTGAAAGTGACATCAACCAGTCATCTCCTCCGCCAAGAATTTGATCTGCAAGACCCCGCTTTTCCTCAAGCATTGAATCAATTCGTTCCTCTAGTGTTCCTGCTGCAATCATGAGATGTACAACGACGTCTCGTGTCTGTCCGATGCGAAATGCTCTGTCTGTTGCTTGATTTTCAACAGCTGGGTTCCACCATCGATCTACATGAAATACATGGTTTGCTCGAGTTAAATTCAATCCGACGCCCCCGGCTTTCAGCGACAGTATGAAGATTCTTGGACCATTTGGATCCATGAACCTTGCAATCAATTCTTCACGCATGTTTCGGCTCGTCTCCCCAGTGAGTAAGAGCACTGTTTCTTGAAAATAATCTTCAAGAAGTATCCTTAATTCAATGGCAAAAGTCGCGTACTGAGTGAATACAATTGCTGCTCCGCCTGACTCTATGACCTCTTCAAGCATCTCTACAAGCCGCTGCACCTTTCCAGATCGTGAAATTTTGTACTCCCACTCATGCAGATAGAGACAGGGATGATCGCATATCTCTTTCAATTTTGTCAACGATGCAAGAATCATCCCTCGTCTTTCTATTCCTGTTGTATTTTCAATGAAATTTGCAATGGATGCAACTACTGACTGGTACAGGGCAGTTTGTTCCTGTGTTAAGGTGCAGTAAACTTTTGTTTCGATTTTATCTGGAAGATCTGAGATTATTGTTGGATCAGTCTTTACTCGGCGCAACATGAAAGGACGAATCAGGCGCTTGAGCTCATCTGCTTTTTCACTATTACCATTTTTCTCAACTGGGATTGCATACATCTCTTTAAATTGCTCTGCAGGGCCAAGGTACCCTTTGTTTAAAAAGTGCATGATCGACCAGAGTTCTGATAGACGGTTTTCGATGGGAGTGCCGGTTAATGCAATTTTGTGTTCAGCAGGGAATGAATGTACTGCTTTCGCTTGCTTTGTTCGATAATTCTTGATATTCTGAGCTTCGTCTAAGATGATCGAAGACCAATGAACGTTTGAGAATAATGCGACATCTCGTCCCGCCAATGCATATGTTGTAATGACAAGATCTACCTGAGATAATGCTTCATGAAATCCTTCGTCTTTTTCTCTATCAGTTCCATGATGCACATATATTCTCAGAGAGGGACCGAATCGTTCGATCTCTCTTTCCCAATTTCCTGCAACAGACGTTGGGCAGATGACGAGGCTTGGCTTGCTTTCAGGATGCTTTTCTTTTTTTGCCAGGAGGTACGCAATTGCCTGGGGTGTTTTTCCAAGAACCATATCATCTGCAAGACAGACTCCATACCCAAGCTCTGCTGAGTTCAATAGAAAAGAAACTCCTGCTTCCTGATAACGTCTTAATTCACCATTGAATGATGCTGGTATTTCATATGCCGGAATCTCTTCCTGTTCACATGCAGCTTTCAGGAAATGTGAGCACCATTCATCTTCACTTTCAAATTCTATTGTTTGTTCATCGATTGCTATAAGTGTGAGAATTTCGCGTGGTGAGATTGTTTCACCTCGCTTTTTCAGAATGTCAATTACTGATTGTAGTTTTCCAGGATCGACGAGCTTCCAACAGTTTTCACCTGTGAAATACGTAAATTGAAATTCATTTCGTTCCAAGAAGTCGTTGAGCGTGATTTCTTCTTCTCCAAGTACAATGGAGTAATTATATTCCATCAATGTTTCAAGTCCACAACGTGGTCCAGCAACCGACTCTGCAAGTGCGACTCGAACTTTTGGCTTTATTGGTTTGTCCGTCCACCATGTTGGGACGTCAATGCTGATTCCTGTTTCAGTGAGTTTTGATACGTACGTAGTGAGGAACAAGGCAAATTGTTCGATGGTAAGGTCAACATGGGTTGGATCAAGTACCAGTAAGGAAGAGTCCAGCAACGGACAAATTGACACGGCTTTTCCGATCTCTCGTATTAATACTTCTTCAAGATGAAATGCTGGAGG